>JBCNOR010000407.1:0-5066 GCA_039593785.1 Niabella sp.
GTTCGTTTTAGCGTTGCCACCAGCGAAACCTTTAAAAACAGCAAGGGTGAGCGTGTTAAAGAAACCCAATGGCATAATGTTGTAGCCTGGGGGCAGATAGCCGAAATTGCGAATAAATATCTGACTAAAGGAAAAGAAGTAGCTATTGAAGGAAAACTGATCAGTAGAAATTATACCGATAAGGCTGGAGTAAAAAAGTATATCACCGAAGTACATGCCAACGAATTGTTATTACTTGGAGGTAAAGCTGCGGAATAGTTACAGGTATTTGATCCTGTTTTAAAGAATGGTTTGAATACAACGGAAATATTCGATCGTAAAATGTTTGTAGAATGAGCTAACCTATGAAGACCACCAATGCGGCCCTGGCAATTTGCCGGGCTGCATTTTTATTAACAGTATCAAGGCAGTTTCCTTCTATAGAAAAGACGCCAGTATCAAAGATGTTCCGAACGAAGAAGGGATCTGATTTGCTTTTATGAAAAGAGAATGTATTTCGTCCCCGGTCGCTGCATGATTGTTTGTTTTTCTATAAGACTAAATAAAGCCCGGCAGGTTGAGTATTAATTCAGAAATTTTCGAGTACAACGAAACGATTGCCAGATTAAGTTTTGTCTGTTACATATTATTGAATATACACACAAAACAATATTACCCGATACTTTCTATATAATCTATAACCACCTGGCGCTTTCGGTCGGAGACCGGTATCTGGTCTCCATTGGTCATCTCAAGGTACCCGTCCTTAAAGTATTTGCGGATATAAGCCGTATTGGCTAGATAAGACTGGTGACAACGGATAAAAACTGTTTCTGGTAAAATGCCCTCATATTCTTTTAATATTTTGCTTACCATTATTTTGCTGCCATCATTTAAGAAAAAGGTGGTATAGCCCTTATCGCTTTGACAATAAATAATATCACTTACAGGTACTATCTGGGTATAATCCAGGCTTTTCAAGGCAATTTTTTCAATTGGTGTGGCATCCCTGTACCGGCCAGCCGCTATTTCTATTTGCTGTTGATTAAACTTATACGCCTGGTCTTTGCGGTAACAGCGGTCAATGGTGTCTTCAAAGGCTGAAGGATCTATCGGCTTTAACAAGTATCCAAATGCACCTATGTTCAAAGCATCGATGGCATACTGGTTATAAGCCGTTATAAAAATAATATAGGCATTTGTTTCCACCGTACTCAGCAGGGAAAAACTATTGCCATCCTTCAATTGTATATCTGCCAAAATCAACTCTGGTTGATAGGTAGAAATTTCAATTTGAGCCTTGCCGATATCGGCAGCGTAACCTACCACCTGCAGGTAAGGTATTTTTTCTACCAGAGAAAGGATGTATTTTAAGATATTCAGCTCATCTTCCAGTATATATACTTTCATTGCACAGATTTAAGCGGTGATTAACGGGATAGTGATTTGGGCAACCCATCCAGATAGATCCTCCCGGGTGCTGGTTTCGAACCAGGCCTTTTTTTCCATTTGATTAAACAATACATCCAGCCGTTCCTGTATAATTACCCTGGAGAGCGATTTTTTGGCTGTAATAGGCTGCGTTTGCCTGGGTTGCAAACCGGCTCCATTGTCAATAATTTTTATACACAACTGGTCAGCATTAGTATTGAACTCAATACGAAGCATTCCATAATGATTGATATTCTTAAAGCCATGCTCTATACTATTTTCAACAAACGGTTGTAATAGCAAAGGGGGGATCAGGACGGAATCTACATCCACATCTCCGGTATTTATATCATATTCAAATTTGTCTTCGAACCGCATTTGCTGCAGATGCATATAGTTTTTTAAAGACCCGATTTCTTCCGACAGCGTAATATATTCATTACGGTTTAATTCTAAAAAATTACGCATCAATTTTGAAAACGATACCAGGTAATTATTTGCTTTTGTCTTGTTATCACCACTGATGAGCCCCTGCAGATTGGCTATAGCATTGTAAATAAAATGGGGATTCAACTGCATCTGGCTGGTTTTCTGCTCCAGGATCAGTCTTTTATTTTCAATTTGTAGTTTATCATTTTTTTCCTTTAAAATTTTCCTTTTGTAATTATTATAAAGGTATAATGCAACAATAGCAAGCAATATGGCTATAGAGATAAATATCCACCTTTGCTGAAAAATAATTTTCCGGTTTAATGCATTGGTCGTATTTAATGCCTCAATAAGCTGGTCTTTCTTTTCGGTTTGGTACTCGGCGTGTATGGCTTCAATTTTTTCATTTTGTATTTTTATTGTATTCCGGGTATATATCTGTAATGCCGAATCGGAAGCCAGCAGGGCGTTTTTATAGTCGCCTTTCATCTTATACATATCTCTGAGCCCATTATAAAACGGAAGTAAACTGATATTGGGATCAAATTGGCTGGACCATTGAATACCTTTATTGTAATAATAAATAGCCGAGTCTATTTGACCATCTTTGTTAAAGCTGGTAGCCAGGTTATTGAACCAATAAGTAGAAAGCAGGTTATGGCGGGAAAAATATTCAAAAAAAGCCCGGCTCTTGCTAAGCGCTTCTTTGGTTTGCCCCTTAAGGGCATATAATTGAGACTCGTAATCATAGGTGCGCATTAATGCAATGCTGTCTTTAATATGGATTGCCAGGTTGCGGCTGCTATCCAGCGACTGACGCATGGCTAAAGTGTCTTTTCTGGATTCGGCCAGCATAAAAGAGATATCGTGATAGCGCTGTGCTATCATCGGATGAGATTTGAAAGGATGGTGTTTGTAATAGAGATCGGTATACTCTTTTGCTTTTTCTATGTTATGGTTATTGTAATAGGCTTTAGCAAGCAGATCGTACAACCTGTAAGTAAACGAGCTATTAGACGTTTCTGCTTGTTTTATAAGATTCAATATCCTGATCGCTAAATCCGAGGCCACGGTACCCTGTTGATTAATGAGGATGCTTAGCTCCTGGTATTGTTTAAGTATATCCCACTCGCCTGAGTTAAGTGAAACACCCATCCTGTCAAAGTATACAATAGCGCTATCGGGCTTGTTTTTGAGAAAATAGTTATATCCGCTGAAGTAGTTGAAATACAGTTCATTTTCTATATTGGCTATCTTTATACTTTTAAGAACAGAATCCATTAATACCAGTCGCCGGGACGTATTCATAGTGTCTATACTTAGAGCAATGTCAATGTATCGTCTTTCGTTTGAAACCGAAAACTTTCTTTCCCGGCCGGTGTATTTACAGGATAGCACAGCTACCCATAAAACAAGAAACAGCGATGCCCGTATTGTCTTCCACATGGTGTGATCAACGAAGTTCAATTAGAAATTAAAATCCTTACATATATAAATATAATATTCTGGCCCGTCAACCAGATTATATTTGCCTGGTTACGAAGAAATATTCGCAACAGTACAGGTTATAACTGACATTTCCATCGAAATATCGGGTCTTATTATTTTATTATACAAGCTTCGTATATTCACTGCATGAACGTATTACAGTTTACAATACCCGTTTCGCATGATAAATCTGTAATCAGCCAGGAAGAACAGCTTCCTTATTTTTACCCTTATCTGCACCGTCATCTTGAGATTCAATTGACCTGGATCATAGAAGGTACAGGTAGTTTTGTGGCCGGAACCAATGTATATTCTTTTAACCCGGGAGATATCTTTTTTATCGGCGCCAACCAGCCGCATCTTTTCAAAAGCGGACCTGAATATTTTACAGCCGACCCCGCCAAATATATCCGTTCGCTTACCATTTTTTTTGACCCTACGGAGAAGCTTAAATTTCTGTTCAGTGCTCCGGAGATGAAGATGCTCAAAAATTTCCTGGACAGGCATAACAGTGGTTTTAAAATTCCGGACGCTCATAGAGATCATGTAGCTGATAAAATGCTGGCCCTGAACAGCGCCCGCAATGCAGACCGGCTCATTTACTTTTTTGAATTGCTTCAGTGCCTGAACGCCATCAACAAAGAGCTGGAGCCCCTGTCAACCCGGGTTCCCGACAACGTGAGCGATACGGAGGGCATTCGTATAGGGCAGGTTTATGATTATATCATGCAGCATTACCATAGCGATATACCGTTAGAAAATGTGGCCGCCGTTTCGCATATGACACCACAGGCTTTCTGCCGTTATTTTAAAAAGCAAACCGGGAATACTTTTGTAGGTTTCTTAAATGAAGTGAGAATTAATGAAGCCTGTAAGAAGCTGACTGCCGCCGATTTTGAAAGCGTTTCAACCGTTGCCTACACATCCGGGTTCAACAGCATCACTAATTTCAACCGTGTTTTTAAAACTGTAACCGGGAAGTCGCCTTTGGAATACCTGAAAGAATACCGGGACGCATCCGGCAATTAGTTGAGCTGGCTATTCATTTCAGTTTTTGATAAAATATGGTTTAAAAAGGATAAATTCTGTTTAGTTGCTGCGATAATGCGGTTCTATTTTTGCTCAAACAAATTTTAAACGCTATGACATTTCAATGGAAAGGGGTGATGCCTGCTTTAACCACCAAGTTTACAGAAAATGATGAGTTGGATTTCGCTTTATTTGAAAAGAACCTGGATGCGCAGCTGGCCGCAGGAATTGAAGGCGTTATTTTAGGCGGCACTTTAGGTGAAGCCAGCGTTTTGACAACCGAAGAAAAGGAACGCCTGATCAAATTCGCTATAGACAAAATACAAGGGCGCGTACCTGTAATTTTAAATATCGCAGAAGGCAGTACCAAACTGGCTTTAGAACAAGCTGCGTTGGGAAAACAATGGGGGGTAGATGGTTTGATGATGCTTCCGCCCATGCGCTATGTTCCCGATCATCGCGAATTGGTTACTTATTTTAAGACAGTAGCCAACAGCACTGATCTGCCCATCATGATCTATAACAACCCCGTTGATTATAAAACCCTGGTAACTTTGGATGCATTTGAGGAGTTAACCGCTTGCAGCAATATTACGGCAGTTAAAGAAAGCACCAGGGATGTGTCGAATGTAACCCGTATGAAAACCAGATTTGGCGACCGCTACGCTGTTCTTTGTGGTGTGGATACCTTGACTCTGGAAGAGCTAGTA
>JBCNOR010000408.1:0-5062 GCA_039593785.1 Niabella sp.
GGGTATTGGCTTCGCGGCCCACCGTATAGCTTACACCGGCTTTGGCCATCAGGTCTCCCTCATAAGAACAGTCGATATACTGTTTTGCCTTTACCTGGGTAAGTCCTGCCGAGCCGTCTGCATTTTCGAGACTAACCGACCGGATCGTTGTGCCCGTCTTATTTACTTTATCGAGGCGTTTGCCATACATGACGCGAACACCTGCTTTTTTTATATAGCCAAGGAAAACAGCTTCGGCCACACCCGGCTCAAATATCCATTGTTCAAATTTTCCATAGTGCCGGCCGATACGCCTGTAAAAATCCCGGGCCAGGCCGGTTACCACATATTTATTGCCGATATCTGTAAAGCCTAATCCTCCCGAAGATAAACCACCCAGCCGATGACCCGGCTCAATGAGCACCACCGTCTTTTTTTGCATGGCTGCAGTATAAGCAGCAATTACACCAGCCGAGGTACCGCCATAAACGCAGATATCCACACTGGCAGGCGATGTAGCGCTTTGGCCTTTTACAGCAACCGACAGAAGGGTTGCCCCAACAAACAAAATTTTCTTCATACGCATTTTTAAAGAATCGCTGACGCCGCATTCAATAACAAGCCGGTTCAGAGGGCTTGAACCGGTGCCGGAACTATTTTCCTAAAAGAGCGGCAGCACACCAAAGGTAAGGCGCCTGTCCATGAAAGTCACCTGCGTTTCTGGGCCGGTCATGATAATGTTGTTTATCATTCTTTTTACCGGTGCCAATGCAAACTTCTGTAACGTTATTGCGCTCATCAATATAAGGGATCATTGCCATCCAGGCCTTACGGGCCGCCGGGCCATATTCGGCTGCATTGAGCCAGCCTTGCTGTATACCGCGTATAAAAGCATAGGCAAACATAGCAGTGCCGGAGGTTTCGGGCCAGAAATCGGGCTCATTGATCAATTGATTCCACATACCGCCCGGGCGTTGATGCTCCTTCAGGCTTTTCATCATAGTTAAATATCCCTGCATAATACGGGGACGATCTTTATGATCCCGGGGCAAAGCGCTTAACAGGTCGGGCATCCCTACTGCCATCCAGCCGTCACCCCTGCCCCAGTAATAAGGCACATCCGGTGCATGATAAAACAAACCGTTCGGGCGTTGTAACTCATCCAGGTACATCACCATTTCTTTTGCTGCCCGGTCTATATATTTACGATCGCCGGTTACCTTATAGGCCTCGTTTTGCACCACGGTGATCATATACATATCATCGATCCATAACCTGGTTTGCCAGGAGAACCCTTTATCAGCCCAGGCTCTTTCTTCCTTCTTGGCGCCGGCAGGCAATTCCCATTGGGTATCGGCATAAGCCAATCCCAGTTTGCGATAACGCTCGTCCTTTGTGAGTTGGTACAGTTTGAGGGCCAGGCTTCCGAACATATTAAAATCAACATGATTCATGGGTGGCAGCAACGGCTTTTCGCGATCAAAAAAAGGTTCAAACTTGTCCTGTAAAAGTTTAATCAGCTTTTGGTCTTTTGCCTTCACAGCATAATCCAGCGCACCGTTCCAGGTGCACACTTCGGCATAGTGAATATATTGAGCCGCATACAAATCGTGCCTGCCATCTATAAAATGATAAGCCAGCCGCTTACCCACTTCCTGCGGTGTAAAGTTTTTAGGAAAGCTGGTTAAAGCTGATGACTGGGCCCACAATAGCTGGTAAGCGAAGAGGGCGAGGAAGAACACAACAGATTTCTTAAACATAGTTATGACGGTATTTACTTATATATTTATTACTATTTGTTCAATCGTATATTATTGAGCCGGTTGCTCATCAATCAATGAGGAGTGTACCGTTACCGGGATCTGTGTTAAAAAGATACTGGCATATTATTGGCGTATAGGTAACAGATACTTACAGCAATCATTGTTTCTTTTTAATTTCCCTGGTTGTAAAGTAAAAGAACATCTGCCACAGACCGTATTCAAGTTTTTGTGCAATTGTTTCAAAATGCGTTTGTTTTAATGCAAAACCGGGGGCTTAAATAGTTTACATTTGTTGCTATTAAACCTTAAGCTTTTCTGAATCATTCGAGTGTTACCCATGTCGAAACCTGAAAATTCAACTTCTGCCTCCAACCTGTTGAGCATATTAATGCAGTCGACAGAAGCCACCGCCATTTACAGCAGTGAGCATATTATTATTGAGTATGCCAATAATGCCATGCTTGGTTTTTGGGGAAAAGACCCCGGGATTATTGGAATGAAGCTGGAAGAGGGCGTTCCCGAACTGAAAGACCAGCCCTTTAAGCTGTTGTTACAGGAAGTGCTGCGAACGGGTATCACCGATGAGGGCGTTATTGCTGCAGAAACCCGGATAAACGGGGAACTGGTTACCCGTCAATATGCGTACTGTTATAAAAAAGTAATAGCTCCCGATGGGCGTGCATTTATACTACACACAGCCGCTGATGTAACCGACCAGCTGGACGGCGCCCGTGCGCTGGAATATGCTAATGCGCAAACACTGGCTTTAAACCGGGAGCAACAGCTTAATGAACAGCTGGCAGCCGTAAATGAAGAGCTGCTGGCCTCTAACGAAGAGCTCACCCAAACCAGGGAGATGCTTGCCTCGCTGAACGCCGATTTGGAGTACAAAGTGAGCGCGAGAACCCAGGACCTGGCCCAAAGCGAAACCGCACTGAAAGCAGCCAACGAAGAGCTTTCGGCTATTAACGAAGAATTATTTACTACCAATGAAGAATTGGTGGAGAGTGAGCGCAAACTACAGCAACTTTTAAGGGAGCTGGCCGGTAGTGAGCATAAGATCAGGAACATGGTAGCCAGCGCACCTTTTCCTATCGGCGTATATGTGGGTAGAGAAATGCGTATCGAGCTGGTGAATCAATCCATTTTGGATGTTTGGGGCAAGGGCAACGATGTGGTTGGCAAAACCTATCATGAAGTGCTCCCTGAACTAAAGGGTACAGGCATATATGAACAATTGGATCGCGTGTTTATGGAAGGCCGGCCATTTCATGCACGCAACCAGCGTGTAGACCTGGTGGTGGATGGCCGGCTGCAAGCTTTTTACTTCAACTATAGCTTTACCGCCCTGTATGATGATGAGGGCCGCATTTATGGGGTGATGAACACCGCCGCGGAGGTTACGGATGTAGTAACTGCCAAACAAAAAATAGAACAAAGCGAGCGCAACCTGCATAATATGATCCTCCAGGCGCCGGTGGCCATGTGTATCATGCTGGGCCCTGATCATGTGATCACGGTGGCCAACAAACTCATGATAGGGCTTTGGGGAAAACCGGAGCAGGAGGTGATTAACCGGCCCGTATTTGAGGCCTTACCGGATGCACGTCACCAGGGACTGGAGGAAATCATTAACCAGGTATACAGTACAGGAACCACTTTCAGCGCCAACGAACGACCTGTTAGCTTATTACGCAACGGGCAATGGGATACCGTTTACCAGAATTTTGTATACGAGCCCTACCGGGATGAGAATGGCCGGGTACAGGGGATTATTGCCATTACTATTGATGTAACGGCACAGGTGCTGGCCCGTCGTCGTACCGAAGAGAATGAAAAACAATTTCGTTTCCTGCTGAACGCCATGCCCCAGCAGGTTTGGACAGCCGCGCCGGACGGTACATTCAGCTACCTTAACGAGGTGATGATCCGTAATTTTGACCGTACTTTCGAAGACATCATCAGCCAGGGCTGGGAGGTATTTATTCACCCGGATGACCTGCCCGATGCCCTGAACCGCTGGGAACGTTGCCTTCAAAATAAACAGCAGTACCTTGCCGAGTTCAGGTTAAAATTCAGCGATGGTGAATACTACTGGCACCTGGCAAGAGCGGTACCTATGATTGAAAACGGTAAAGTCAGTTTCTGGGTAGGCACGAATACCAATATTCACCAGCAAAAGCTGAATGAAAACATGAAGGACGAATTTATCAGTATCGCCAGCCATGAGCTCAAAACACCACTAACCACTATTAAAGGTTTCTTTCAGCTGATTAAGCGTGATGTTACCGAACAAACCAGTCTGGGCAGTTTTGTTGTAAAAGCTGAAAGGCAGCTGGAGCGGCTTTCGAGGTTAATAGAAGACCTGCTGGATGTATCGAAGATCAATGCAGGCAAAATGGTTTACAATAAGGAGCAATTTAATTTCAGCAGCCTGCTGGCAGATACGGTGGAGAGTATTCAGCATACCACTACCACCCACCAGATCAAATTAAACACCGGCTGTGATATTCAGTTCTATGGCGATCAGCTTCGTATTGAACAGGTATTGATTAATTTATTAAATAATGCGATCAAATATTCACCCGACAGCAAAAAGATTGTTGTAAGCTGCGAGGTAGAAAACAATAACCTGGTGGTTTCAGTCGAAGACCTGGGGGTTGGTATTGCCGAAGAACATTTGAAAAGTCTTTTCAACCGCTTTTACCGGGTAGACAATTCTTCAGCCCGCTTCCAGGGCCTGGGCCTGGGCCTCTTTATCGCCAATGAAATAGTAAAAAGACATGGCGGTAGCTTTTGGATAGAAAGCGTCCCGGGAAAAGGCTCCATCTTTTCATTTTTGCTGCCGCTCAACGGCGAACAGGAGTTTACAGACAAAGCAACCGATCATCAAACCTATTACGAGGGTAGCTTTATACGGATACATTACCAAAAAGAAGCCCATTACCTGGATGTGGAGTGGACAGGTTATCAGAACTACGATTCGGTGGTAAAAGGATGCGGTATTATGATGGACCTGATGCAAAAGAACAATTGCTTCCGTATTCTTAATGATAATACCCTTGTAAAGGGCAACTGGTCAGAAGCTGCCGACTGGGGATCATCGGTATGGTTTCCTGCTATGGCCGAAGCAGGTTTAAAAAGATTTGCATGGATCTACTCCCCGAGTACATTCAGCCGCATAGCCGCCAATAAAAGTTTGCCTTCTGATTATGACGCGGTACAGGTGGCTTTCTTTGATAACAAGGAAGCGGCTTTAAGTTGGCTGATCCGATAGTACACCTGAAACAAATACAAGTACTGTATCGGGTGAGCCTGGA
>JBCNOR010000409.1:0-5050 GCA_039593785.1 Niabella sp.
ATACTTTATACCATGATTATTCTTTTCTGGATCAGCCTTTTTATTGTCTTCTATGCATTTGCCGGTTATGGCTTTTTTTTATACGCGTTGATTAAACTGAAACGAATCATCGGTAAAAAGAAACAGCCTATTATTTTGAATGAGAAACAGCTGCCAACCGTTGCTTTGCTTATAGCAGCTTACAACGAAGAGGCCTATATAGAAGAAAAAATTCAAAACTGCCTCGAGCTGGATTACCCGGATAAGCTTTTCGATATAGTTTTTGTGACGGATGGCTCTAATGACAGCACCCCACAAAAAATACAAAACTACAGCCAGGTAAGATTATATCATAAAGACGAGCGGGGTGGTAAAATGGCGGCCATAAAAAGAGTAATGCCTGAACTGACCAGCGATATTATCGTGTTTACAGACGCCAATACCTATCTGAATAAGGAGGCTATCAAAGAATTGGTGAAACACTACCAGGATCCTAAAGTGGGTGCAGTTGCTGGTGAGAAAAAGATAATGGTTGCCGATAGCGCAGATGCCAGCTCGGCAGGCGAAGGATTCTACTGGAAATACGAATCTGCCCTGAAAAAATGGGATTATGAACTATACAGCAATGTGGGTGCGGCTGGAGAATTATTCAGCATCAGGAGATCATTGTACCAGCCGGTTGAAACCGACACCATCATAGATGATCACATGATTGCAATGCGCATTGCCGAGAAAGGATTCATCATTGCTTATGAACCAAAGGCTTACGCCATGGAGACTGCTTCTGCCGACTCAAAGGAAGAACTGAAAAGAAAGATCAGGATCGCTGCAGGCGGTATCCAGTCTATATTCCGGCTAAAAAAAGCTGCTAATCCATTTCGTAACCCCGTACTTACTTTTCAATATATCAGTCACCGCGTTTTGCGCTGGACGGTTACTCCGTTTTTGATGATACTGGTATTTATACTTAATATTATTATTGCTTTGCAAACCCAACACCCGCTGTACATTGCATTACTGATGGGGCAAATTCTTTTTTACGGCTTAAGCCTGGTGGGCTATTTTTTAGAGAAGAGAAACCTCAAAGTAAAAGCATTTTTCATTCCTTATTATTTCTGCCTGATGAACTATGCAGTGATTGCCGGTATCAACCGCTACCTGAAAAAATCGCAAAGCGCGGCATGGGAAAAATCGAAAAGAAAATAAGCCCTGACGATTTATCAAAAGGTGGAGTTTTACCGCTGAGCACAAGAGAAACAGAGTTAACGCAGAGTAGCTTATGTTATATGCTCCATGTTTTACTTTAGCTGAACTGGACTGCATCTCTGCGCATCCTTTGCGTCCTCATTTCTTTGCGCCTGCCCGACTGCAACAGGCGGGGTTAAGATATCAGCAGAATTATCAATTCTCAATATACCTGGAAATGACATCAGCTAATTTATAATTGACTTAATAATTCATTAGTTAATTTAATAAACCTGAGAGGCTTGTTTTGAGGATAACAAATACTGGCGAAGTACTGCCCGTATTCGTCATTCATGGCAAAACTAAGCAATGCCAGTTCCTCGTGAGTATATGCCTTTACAAAATCTGTATCTACCTTTTGGCTGATATCAATAGAACGAAGGTCATCCAAAAGGCCCACTCCTACATTCTTTAGTAATGCTTCCTTACGGGTCCACAGCTGATAAAACATATTGATACTATAATCGGCCGTTTTGAATAAATGAAATTCCTCTGAAGAAAATACTGTCTCTGAAAGGATTTTCAGCTCTACATTTTTAACCTGCTCTACATCGATCCCCACCGGGTCATTACTGAAGGCTATCAACACCTTATTGCCCGAGTGGCTGATATTAAAAAATGGCAATACTGTCGGGCTATCTGAATAAGCTATAGGTTTCCCATTATCACCCGGTTTAATAATAATTGCAGAAGGATCCATTACGCCATAATATCCCAAAAGCTTTTTAGTAATAACCCGACCGGTACTGAACCGATCTGCATCAGCCTGTTGTCGGAAAGATTTAGCCCTGGTTAGTTCTTCTTTTGTTAATAATGGCAGCAGGTCTCTAATATCCAGTGTGGCTATATCACAGGCATATACGTGCACCTCACCATTTAACGAGCCCGGGCGGTCTGTCCATATTATTTCCCTGCTATATTCCACTGTCTTGATTGATTAATTGCTGCTATTTGTAACCTGCAAAATACCATTTTGAACATTCCGGGCAAAACCAGGAGGCAGGTTGGCTACAGGTATTGGTATATTATACCAGCCAAAGCCTATTTTTGTGTAAATGCTGAGATTGAATTCCATATCATTATTCCAGTTTAAAAACTATACCAACAAGGTTTTTGAGTTCAGTAAAAACGTAATTGGTATTTGCGGCAAGAACGGCGTGGGCAAGACGAATATACTGGACGCGATTCACTATCTCTGTTTTACCCGGAGTTATTTTAGTACTACCGACGCGGTTAATGTACATCAGGGCTCGAAGGGCTTCAGGCTGGAAGGGCGGTTGACTAAAGATGATATTGAAGATACCGCTACCTGTATCCTGAGAGAAAACAATAAAAAGGAATTTCTCATTAATGGCACCGCCTACGAAAAATTCTCACAGCATATAGGCCGCTATCCCTGTGTAGTCATTGCGCCCGACGATGCGGTATTGATTACCGGTGGCAGCGAAGAGAGACGTAGTTTTCTCGATTCCCTGCTATCGCAGCTCCATCCGGAATATTTACAGAAGCTCATCCAGTATAACAGGATTTTGCAGCAACGGAACTCCCTTCTTAAATCTGCCGCCGAAACCGGCCGGCTGGATGAGGCACTGCTGCAGATACTAACGGAACAGTTGATTGTACCCGGCAACTATATATTTGAGCAAAGAAGCCAGTTTCTGGTTTCATTTTTACCCAAAGTAAAAAGATTGTATACCGAGATCGCACAAAAAGAAGAAAACTTATCCATATTATACGATAGCCGGCTGCTGGAGACCTCTTTTGAGGAGTTGTTATCGGCTACTCAAAGCAGGGATCGAATGTTGCAGCGTACCACCGCCGGCATACACCGCGATGATATTATCCTGCAGCTGAACCAGCAGCCTTTTAAAAATATAGCATCCCAGGGCCAGCGCAAAAGCCTGCTTTTTGCATTAAAGCTAACAGAGCTACAGGTAATTACGCAGGAGAAAAAAATCACCCCCTTATTATTGCTGGATGACGTTTTCGAAAAACTGGACGAAGAACGTATCAGTAACCTGCTACAAAAAGTGTGCATGGAAAATAACGGGCAGGTTTTTATTACCGATACCAATCGCGACCGTTTAACAAAACACCTCGAAACTTTAAATGCTGACTTTGATTTGATATCTTTGTAAGCTGGCTGAAGCAATTGATTAAAATGTAAAGTATGGGCGAGTATTCTTTAGGTGAAGCATTAAAAGAGTTTCTAAATAAAAGCCGCATTCGTGGCGATATACAGGCATTAGAAATTGACGCTGTATGGGAGAATATTATGGGCAAAACCGTAGCCCGTTACACCGACAAGCTGCATATCATTGGAGACAAATTATTTGTTTATACCTCTGTAGCCCCTCTAAAACATGAGCTGGTTTATCAACGGTCTACGATCATTGAGCGGGTAAATGAAGCCTTGGGCGGAAAAGTGATCAAAGAAGTGATTGTGAAGTAGGTTACTGGATGTTAGATACTGGATGCTCGATACTGGATACCCGATGCTGGATGCAGGACAACCATCGTATTACGCCGGTATACTGTGTGCGATATAAGTTGTACGACGTGCCGTTGAAATTTGAATTTCAGATCACCTAATAATCATACCTTATCCCTAGCCGATACAGTTTCACCCAGAGTACGCAAAGATGCGAAAGTGCAGAATACCTGTTAGATATTGAGCATGGATTAAACCTTAAACCATGATTATTGAACATAGAATCTCCTCACCCGCTAACCATCTCCCTATCCCTACTCGCCGATACAGTTTCACGCAGAGTACGCAAAGATGCGAAAGTGCAGAATACCTGTTAAATATTGAAGCATGGATTAAACCTTAAACCTTGATTATTGAACATAGAATCTCCTCACCCGCTAGCCATATCCTACTTGCTATTCCCTATTTCCTCACCCTCGGATCAAACACCCCGTACAGCAAATCGGCTATAATATTCATCAAAACAAAAAAGGTAGCAGATATTAATACCGATCCCATTACAACCGGGTAGTCCAGTTTCTCCAAAGCATCTACCGTTACTTTACCTATGCCCTGCCAGCCAAATATGTACTCAACAAAAAAAGCCCCGGCGAGTAGCTCCGCAAACCAACCCGTAATTGCTGTGATAACCGGGTTCAATGCATTCTTTAGGGCATGCCGCCACACTACTATCCATTTACTTAAACCTTTGGCATATGCGGTTCTTATGTAGTCCTGGTCCAGCACATCCAGCATGGCACTACGGGTAAGCTGTGTAATAATAGCTAACGGGCGGATACCTAATGTAATAGCCGGAAGCAGCAGGTTCTTAAAACTAAAAATACGTTCACCGGTCACTTCATCTATATCAAACCAGTTACCGCTGATCTGTAGTCCCGTGTATTTAGTCCATACAAACCCGAAGAGATAAGCAATCACAATTCCCATAAAAAAAGAGGGCGCAGAAATGCCTACTATACTTGAAAAGATAGCACTGGTATCAAGCCAGGTATTTTGCTTAACCGCCGCTACCACACCCAGCGGAATACCGATTACAACTGCAATGGCCATTGCGGCAATGGTGAGCATAATGGTTCCGGGTAAGGCCTGCATCAATATAGATCCTACTTCCCGTTTGCTTTGATAAGACCTTCTGAGATACGGAAATTTTAGGCCCAGCTTGTTCTCTCCCCCTATAAAAACCCCTTTGAGTTGTTTGGTACGAATTTCTTCCTTTGAATGAATGGCTATTGGCGATACATCATTTACATACAGCAAAAACTGCTTCCACCTGGGCTGATCGAGGTACAATTCTTTACGGATATTTTCCTGTGTCTTTACATCTCCGGTTTGTCC
>JBCNOR010000041.1:0-15175 GCA_039593785.1 Niabella sp.
ACTTTAAACAGCTTGTTGTTTTTTTCGGGTATATAAGATTGCCCGAAAATATCGGCCGAAAAAAAGAGGGCCGCAAAAGCGGCGATATATATGGATCGCATAGAAAGAACATTAATGAACAGATGAGCTGTAAAGTAAAAACTGTTTTAAAAAAAGGATACGCGCATTTTAACAAAGAGTGGGCATATGTTAACAGCTGCAAAACTCCCGACTTAGTTTTGCACAAATCACGTAATTTGGGTCCGAACCAGGTGCTTTTTATTACCTTGTGAGAGCCGATATGTTTCGCAATACCATACTTTCCGCCATTTATCTATCTCTTCTTGTGGTGTCCCTGCAAGCACAGGATGCTTATAAAGTAAAATACCTGGGCAGTAACCAGGGCTTATCGAACAACTCCGTAAAATGTATTTTCCAGGACAGCAAGGGCTTCGTATGGTTTGGTACTTATGATGGCCTGGATCGCTACGATGGGTACGAGTTTAAAATATTGCGCAACCGTATTAACGACAGCACTTCATTGCCACATAATTATATTTCTGCATTGAATGAGGACAATGATCATCATTTATGGATAGCAACCGGGCAGGGTGTGGTACGTTATAATACGTATACCAATGTATTTAGTCCCGTTCTTTTTGTGCCGCATGGTTCACAACAAAAGTATAAAGCATCCATGTATATTAATTGTATTGAAAAAGATACACTCGGCAATATGTTTCTTGGCTCGAGCGGGCTTGGTCTTTTTATTAAATACAAAGGCCAGGAAGCTATGGAGCAGGTACCTCTTTATGAAAGAAAAGATGTTGCTACCACAGAGTTCTCTGTACAGGCGGTGTATATAGATAAGAATGGTTGCCCTTGGACCTATATAACCGGGCGTGGATTATATTGTTTTAATCGTAAAAACCGAAAGCTTGAACCTGTTTGTACAACCATCAGCCAGTATTCGGTTAATAAAATGGTCGCCGATAAAAGAGGTCGTTTATGGATAGGTACTTCTTCGGGACTGCTGCAGTACGACATATTTAAAAAAGAGATGATAGGGCCACACAAAGCTCAAAACGATAAATTAGGCGGGGCGTACATTTCATCGCTTTGCCTGGATGAGAACGATAAGCTGTGGATTGGAACTGATGGCAGTGGCATTCACCTGGCCGACCTTACCCGTGCAGATATTTCAATCACGGCCCTGGATGTGCCGGCAGGTAACCCGGCAAGCCGGTTTGTGCTGGCCCTGTTAGTTGACAAAGAGCATAGAAAATGGGTAGGTACCAATAAAGGCGGCATTAATGTATATGATGTAACGGGCAATGAGTTTAGAACCATACGGCACGATGCAACACACCAGGCGCCTACCAGTAACCTGATCAATGCATTTTATGAAGATCCAAAACAAAACTTATGGATAGGAACAGAAGGTGGTGGCATTAATATATGGAACGCAGCACGTACCCGTTTTTCATTTTACAAAGAGCCGCAATTGCCGGGTAACACCGTCAGCGGTATTACACAGGATGGGGAAGGTAATATGTGGGTAGCTACTTTTGGAGGTGGTGTTGCAAAAATAAGCGCAACCGGAAGGATAGAACATTACAAGCTCATACATAAAGCTGATGGCTGGGAAAACAAATTGGCAACCTGCATTTATTACGATTCTAAAAGAAATATATGGGCCACCACCTATGAAAACGGGCATCTCTATCTTTTTAACAGGCAGGAAAACCGGTTTGAAACCTTCGATGAATCGCTGGGAGACCTCATGTCTATAAAAGAAGACCTTGCTGGTTCGCTTTGGGTTGGCAATGCTCACGACCTCATTCGCATCGATCCGGTTAATAAAGAACACCAATATTACAGGATAGGTAAAACCATCAGGTCTATTTATGAAGATAGGCGCGGTCGTTTTTGGGTAGGCTCTGAGGGAGGCGGACTTGTTTTATTTGACCGGAAAGCCGGCAAAATTGTAAAAAGATACACTGAAGATGATGGACTGACCAATAATTCAATCATGTGCATATTGGAGGACAGTACGGGATGTTTATGGATGAGTACAGCCAATGGATTGAACAAGTTTGATCCTCAAACAGAAAAATTCAATCGTTTTTACGAGTCGGATGGCTTACAGGCAAACCAATTTTCTTACCGGTCTGGCATAAGGCTGAAATCGGGGGAGCTGGCTTTTGGTGGCAACAACGGGTTTAATATCTTTTACCCGCAACGAATAAAGCCCCGCACCTTTTTCCCGACGCTGGTTATTACCTCATTGCGGGTGAACAATAAAGACCTTTCTCCTGCCCTGGATTATGAAATGAACGGGAACGGAGATATTACCCGGCTAACGGTTCCTTACAACGAAGCTCTATTGTCGTTGCAATTCGCTGCTTTGGAGTATTCGGCGCCCAACAAAATTCAATATGCTTATTACCTGGAGGGGTGGGACAAAGACTGGAATAGCGCCGGTAATACAAGAACGGTAACCTACAATAATATAAGGGAAGGGTCTTACACGCTACGTATAAGGTCTACCAATGCAGAAGGTACCTGGAATACGGCAGAAAAAGTGATGACGATAAAAGTACTGCCACCCTGGTTTCGCACCTGGTGGGCATACCTGCTTTATTTATCCGGCGCGGCGGCCCTGGCTATTCTGTATATCAGGTATAAAACCCGGCAGGCCAAAATGAAATATGAGCTGCAGCTTTCGCAGATGAATGCCGAAATGCGTAAAGCAGAGCTGGAGAGTGAGCGTATGGAAAAAGAAGTGCAGAAAGCAGAACTGCAAAAGACACATGCGGAGTACGAAAAAGAAAAAGCAGAGAGGGAAACGGAGCGGGTAATTAATGCGCAGGAAAAAGAAATAAACCAAAAACGGCTGTCGTTTTTTACTAATATCTCGCATGAGTTTCGCACACCGCTTACGTTGATCCTTAACCCGGTTAAAGATCTGATCAAACAATACCAGGGGCAGGATAAAGAGGAATTGAGGATTATCGGTTTAAATGCCACGCGATTACTAAGCCTCACCGATCAGCTATTACTTTTTAGAAAAATAGAAGAGGGTGTAGAAGGCTTGCAGGTGAGCCGGTTTGACTTTAGCAAATTATGTACTACGGTATTTTATTATTTTAAGCACGAGGCAAAAACAAAGAATATAGCTTACGCCATTACCGGTATTGAAGCGCCTATTGAAATAATTGGTGATAAAAATAAAATGGAGATCATTTTATACAACCTGATCTCCAATGCCTTTAAATACACACCCAGGGAGGGACAGATCAATATTGATATTGTTCCGCATGAAGATGATGTAAAAATTGCGATCAGGGACACCGGGGCTGGTATACCGGAGGGTGCCGGCAATGCCATATTTGATCGCTTTTACCAGGCTGAGGGGCATGTAAAGCTGGGCTTTGGCATTGGCCTTTATATGGTGAAACAGTTTACTGAAATGCACCAGGGCACTATTGCCTACCAGAGTGAAGTAGGCAAGGGTACACTATTTACCCTTCAGTTACCATTAGGGCACGAGTATTTGGGTACAGCTCCGGTAACAGAGATAACGGATGATGAAGATGAATCAGCTGTTGTAGCTGTTGATGACTTTGAGCCATCTGAAGAGGCGTCCATACCCGTGCCCGAAATACCTTTGTTAACCACAAAAAAAGCCATTGTTGTGGTAGATGATGATGAGGAAATGCGTAATTATGTGGCTTCGGTATTCGACGAGGAATTTGTAGTGTATAAGGCGTCAAATGGCAAGGAAGCGCTGAAGCTGGTGGCATCAAAAAAACCAGACCTGGTTATTTCAGATATTTCGATGCCTGAGATGGACGGTATTACGCTTTGCAGCACTATAAAAGCAGATATTAATACAAGCCATATACCGGTTATCTTGCTCACGGCCCACACTTCGCAGGAGATAGAGTTAAAAGGAACGGAAGAGGGGGCAGACCAGTATGTAACCAAACCGTTTAATAAAGAGCTGCTCCTGGCTAAAGTAAACGGGCTTTTTAAAAGCCGTGCCAGCCTGCAACAGTATTTTTATAACCAGGTTACTCTTAAAAAAGATGGGTCCGAGCAGCCTAGTGTTCCGGCTGAATACCAGGAGCTGCTGGATAAATGTATTGCCATTGTAGAAAAGCATCTCGACGATAATGACTTTAATATTGAAACCCTGGCGCGTGAAATGGGTATGAGCCACTCTTATTTATATAAGAGGATCAAGTTAATATCAGGGCAATCGGTAAACAGCTTTATCCGCTTTTTGCGGTTAAGAAAGGCTGCTGAGTTTTTGATCACTACCAACGATACGGTAAGCGAAGTGGCTTACTCGGTTGGCTTTAGCGATGTAAAATACTTCCGCGAACAGTTCACCAAACTGTTTAAAATGAAGCCCACGGATTATATCAATCAGTACCGGGGTAAAATCTCGGGAAATCTAAGAATTGGCCATTCTGGTATAAATTAGCCGGTTTTTTATAAATAAACTAATTTTCTCTTCTCTTCTAAACGAATTTGTCCCGTCTATTATACGAATTTGTCCACGATTCCGGCAAACGGATTTACCAACTTTACAGGGCTTGCTGATGGCTTGTTATAAAACAGTCTGATAGTACATTCTTTATTTAACGACAGTGTAACAGCTTATGACCAAAAAAAATTACTGGTGGGTTGGACTTATTATATTGTTTCCGGCTTTGCTGAAAGCCCAGGTAAAAACGGAGCCTTCAAAATATGCAGGTTACCTTTTCACCTATTTTACGGGCAATAGTAAAGAGGAGGAAGCCATTCGTTTTGCGATCAGTACCGACGGCTACCATTTCCAGGCCTTAAATAATAACCAGCCGGTAATAGCTTCTTCCGCCATCAGCTCCACGGGCGGTGTGCGTGATCCGCATATTTTGAGAGGTGCAGACGGGAAAACTTTTTATATGGTGGCAACAGATATGGTGTCGGCCAATGGCTGGGATTCGAACCGGGCAATGGTGCTGCTCAAATCCAATGACTTAGTGAACTGGACTTCGGCAATCGTCAATATTCCGCAAACCTTTAAAGCCTTTGAAAAAGTAAACCGGGTTTGGGCGCCTCAAACCATTTATGATGATCAAAAAGGCAAATACATGATTTATTGGTCGATGAGAGCAGGGAACGACCCCGATATTATCTATTATGCCTATGCCAATAAAGACTTTACGGCATTAGAAACCGAACCCAAACAATTATTTTTTAGCCCGAACAATGGCGCCTGCATTGACGGAGATATCGTGGAAAAAAACGGGAAGTTTCACCTGTTCTTCAAAACGGAAGGACAAGGCGCAGGTATTAAAGTGGCGGTATCTGATAAGCTGACAGAAGGCTATACGCTACGCGATGCTTATGTACAGCAAACCAAAGATCCTGTTGAGGGCGCGGGTGTGTTTAAGTTGAACGATGGCAGCGGGTATATATTAATGTACGATGTGTATACCAAAGGCCGCTACCAGTTTACTAAAACAACAGACTTTGAGAATTTTAAGGTGGTAGATGAGCAGGTGTCGATGAACTTTCATCCGCGGCACGGAACGGTGCTACCGGTTACTCAAAAAGAGATAGAGCGTTTAACGGCGAAATGGTTGAGTGCTGCAGATGTATTGAGTACGGCGCAGTCTAAACAAATCAAAAAGAACAACATGGTGTTCGATACGGTGGCTAAGAAATTATGGTTACCCCTTTTAGATAATACTCCACTGAACAAATTCGATCCGCAATTTAAAAGCTTCCCGGGTGTGAAGATTACGGCATCCGGATCTGATTTTTCTAAAAAACCGGTGGCTTATACTATTTCCATACCGGGCCGCAAGCCTGAGACCTGGCAGGTGCAGGTGTTAGAGAACTGGAATCCGGTACTGGCAGGTTATTATGCTGATCCCGAGATACTATATTCCGAAAAGACCAAAAGATATTATATCTATCCTACCAGCGATGGTTTTACCGGCTGGGCGGGTAATTACTTTAAGGTATTTTCTTCGGCAGACCTCACTAATTGGAAAGATGAGGGCGTGATGCTGGATCTGCCTAAACAGGTAAGCTGGGCCAACCGCAATGCCTGGGCGCCCTGTATAATTGAAAAGAAGATGAATGGTCGGTACCAATATTTTTACTATTTCACGGCGGCCCAGAAAATAGGCGTAGCTGTAGCCGATGAGCCAAGGGGGCCATTCGTTGATTCGGGCAGGCCGCTGGTGGCAGAGAAGCCTGCCGGAATAAAAGGTGGCCAGGAGATAGATCCGGATGTATTTACAGACCCTCAAACCGGCAAAAGCTACCTGTATTGGGGCAATGGCTACATGGCAGTGGCAGAGCTTAATGAGGATATGATTTCATGTAAGCCTGAGTCTACTCAAATTATTAAGGTAGATAAAACCTTCCGCGAGGGTACATATGTTTTCTACCGGAAAGGCACTTATTATTTTATGTGGAGCGAAGATGATACCCGTAGTCCCAATTATCGCGTGCGGTATGGCACATCCACGTCGCCCACAGGCCCGCTTACAATACCCGCTGATAATATTGTAATACAAAAAAATGAGGCAGAAGGTATTTATGGTACCGGCCATAATTCAGTCATTCAAATACCGGGCACCGACGACTGGTATATTGTGTATCAACGGTTTACTTATCCCAACGGTATAAAAATGGGCAGCGCAGCAGGATATAACCGCGAAGTGTGTATAGATAAACTGGTATTTAGGGCAGATGGCTCTATACAACCAACCATCCCTACCCATAAAGGCGTACCGCCCATAAAATAAATCATCAACAATCATTCATTTAATCAAAACCTTACAATGGCCCGCTTTCTTTTTCTCATTTCTCTGATCGTCACAACACTTAATGGTTTCGCCCAGCCCGGCTTTGGCGATGCGTATAAGATGGATAATGCATGGCAGTTTACGTTGAACAGTACTGATACGGTGGCTGAAAGGCCCGCCCAGTCAGCATCCTGGCAAACGGTAGATCTGCCTCACGACTGGAGCGTGCGGCAAAAGCTGGATCCTGAAAATGCCAGCAGCATGGGCTACCTGCCCGGGGGCATCGGATGGTATAAAAAAGAAGTGGTAATACCTGCATCGAATAAAAAAGTGTATATCTATTTTGAAGGGGTATATAACCGTAGCGAGGTTTTTGTGAACGGACAATCAGTAGGTAAGCGACCTAATGGTTATATCTCGTTTATGTATGATATCACTCCTTTTATAAAAGCCGGTACGCCTAATGAAATACTGGTGAAAGCCGATCATCACCGTGATGCGGATTCGCGCTGGTATACCGGCTCGGGCATCTACCGCGACGTATGGCTGGTTTATGCCAACCCGGTGCATATTGCACAATGGGGCGTGTATGCTTACCCGCAGGTAACGGATGGTGCAGGCACTTTGAATATTGAAACTACCTTAACCAATACAGATGTAAAAGCTCAACAGCTGACAGTGGTGCAGGAGCTGGTGGGACCTGACAAGAAAGTAGTAGGACAAAGCAGCAACCTGGTTTCTGTAGCAGCAAATAGTTCAGAAAAAACTGCTACCACCATTAAAGTGGCCAATCCTAAACTTTGGGATTTGAATAACCCGGTATTGTATCAGTTGCGTACCAGAATACTGCAGGGTGGTAAACAAATAGACGCCTCGGTAACTACTACCGGTTTTAGGAAGCTTCAATTTGATGCTAACAAAGGGTTTGCATTGAACGATAAATGGATGAAGGTAAAAGGTGTTTGTCTGCACCATGATGCTGGCGTTTTGGGAGCAGCCATGTACAAAGAGGTTTGGCGTCGCCGTTTATTAAATTTAAAAGAAGTAGGGGTGAATGCCATCAGAACCAGTCATAATCCGCAGGCTTCAGCATTATACGAACTTTGTGATGAGTTAGGATTACTGGTGATGGATGAAGCATTTGATGAATGGGAATTTCCGAAACGTAAATGGCTGGAGGGTTGGAATGCAGGTACACCGGGCTACCAGGGCACTTATGATTTTTTCCCCGAGTGGGGTGAAAAAGACCTGGGGGATATGGTGCGTCGTGACAGGAACCATATTTCCATATTTGCCTGGAGCATTGGTAATGAGGTAGACTATCCTAATGACCCTTACTCTCACCCGGTGCTGGATGGTGGTGCGCAAACAGGGTTTACACAAAAAATATTCGGCGGCTATAAAAAAGATGCACCCGATGCCATGCGCCTGGGCGTAATTGCAAAAAAGCTGGCGGCTGTGGTGAAACAATACGACCGGTCGCGCCCGGTAACCGCGGGGCTGGCCGGTGTTGCTATGTCTAACGAAACAGAATATCCATCGGCATTGGATATAGCAGGCTATAACTATACGGAAAACCGTTATACCAGCGATCATAAAAAGTACCCGAACCGCGTCATATTTGGTAGTGAAAACCGCCACGACCTGAGCGCCTGGAAAGCCGTTACAGATAACGAACACATATTCGGGCAGTTTTTGTGGACAGGCATCGACTACCTGGGCGAATCGGGTAGATGGCCCTCACGCGGTTTTTATTCAGGCTTATTAGATTTTGGCGGATTTATTAAACCAAGAGGTTATTTCAGGCAATCTTTATGGAGCGACAAGCCCGTGGCCTACCTGGGCACTTATCCTGTTAAGGGAGGAGACCATACACAGGATGTTTTGTCGCAGTCGGAAGGAAGAAGAGAAGAATTATCCGTAGATGCCTGGGCTTCGTGGAATTACCAAGAGGGGCAAACGATAAGAGTGGTTTGTTATACTAATACGGCAAAGGCAAGACTGTTGCTGGATAACCAACCAATAGGGGAGGTAAAAAATTACGATACTAAAACGGGCATTACCTATTGGGATGTTCCGTTTAAACCAGGTACATTAAAAGTGGAGGGATTGAATGCGGCCGGTAATGTAGCAGTTACTTATGCGGTGGCAACTGCCGGCGAGGCCACTGCCTTAAAAGTGATCAATGATAGCAAAAAAGATGACGCCGTTAAACAGGTAGCGGTACAGCTGGTAGATGCAAAGGGTAATCCTGTTTATACTGCCAATGCCAACATAACCTGTACGGTGTCCGGTGGTACATTACTCGGCCTTGAAGCCGGTGATAACAGCGATATGGGCGATTATACCGATAATGTGCAAAAAACATTCAGGGGCAGGTTATTGGCTTATGTGAAGAAGAATCAAAAATCAGGTCCGGTTAAAATAGTATTTACTGCACGGGAGTTAAAGAGTGTAACCGTAACGCTCTAGCAACTTTAAGTCAGTCCTTAATAAAAGATATGAAAATGGTTTCTATAATTATTGGTTTGCTGCTTGCAATGGGTAATACTGGCGATAGCAGCCGGGCGAAGAAACCCGGCGATGATTATAAGCTGGTATGGTCGGACGAGTTCAATAAAAGCGGTGCTGTAGATACATCTGTATGGCAATTCGAAAAAGGCTTTGTTCGCAATAACGAACTGCAATGGTATCAATCGGAAAACGCCTGGTGCGAAAATGGTAAGCTCATCATTGAGGCACGTAAGGAAACGAGGCCCAATCCTCGGTACAAAGAAAGCAGTAGCGATTGGCGGGAAAAAAGAAAGGAGATAGACTATACTTCGGCTAGTATCAATACACGTCATTCTAAAACCTGGCAGTATGGCCGATTTGAAATTCGCGCTAAAATTATAGCAAAGCCGGGATTATGGCCTGCCATATGGACATTAGGTGTAAATGGCGAGTGGCCCTGGAATGGAGAGATTGATATCATGGAATATTATAAAGGCGATATCCTGGCCAATGTGGCAACGGGTACCAATCAACGCTGGAATGCCAAGTGGTTCAGCACCCATAAACCGGTAAGCTCGTTTAAACCCAACTGGGACCAGGACTTTCATGTTTGGCGTATGGATTGGGATGAAAACTCTATCAAACTTTTTGTAGATGACCTGCTGCTGAACGAGGTGAAGTTAACTGAGGCTAACAATCCCGATGGCTCTAATCCTTTTAAACAACCTCATTATTTACTGCTCAACCTGGCAATAGGCGGTGACAATGGCGGTAACCCTTCAAAAACTGAGTTTCCCAGCCGGTACGAAGTGGATTATGTAAGAGTATATCAGAAAAAAAATAATAAATGAGTGTAAGAGTGCTATTGACGGCATTGGCCTTATTGCTGTGTGCAGGGGTGCTTAAAGCAGGCGACGAGTTTAAGAAGCCCACAAAAAAGCAGGTGCTTGCTGCCATCAGTAAGGTAAATCATTACTGGCAAAGCAATCATACAGAGCCAGGTTGGGCTTTCTGGGACGTGGCTGCTTACCATACCGGTAATATGGCTGCCTATAAGCTTACAAAAAATGAAAGCTATAAAGCTTATTCAGCAATATGGGCCGAAAAAAATAACTGGATGGGCGCCACTTCTGACAACAAAGCAGAATGGAAATACAATTACGGAGAAACCAATAAGCACGTATTATTTGGCGACTGGCAGATCTGCTTTCAAACCTATATCGACTTATACAAACTCGACAAAGTAAAAGAACCTCAAAAAATTGCCAGGGCAACAGAGGTAATGGAATACCAAATGAGCACTGCCCAAAACGATTACTGGTGGTGGGCCGACGGCTTATATATGGTAATGCCCGTGATGACCAAAATGTATAGCATTACAAATAATGCTCAATACCTGGATAAGATGGCAGCATATTTCGCTTATGCCAACAGTATCATGTATGATTCAACAGAAAAAATATACTACAGGGATGCCAAGTATGTTTATCCCGGGCATAAAAGTATTAACGGGAAAAAAGATTTTTGGGCAAGAGGCAATGGCTGGGTGATCGCAGCTCTTGCAAAAGTATTGGAGGAGCTGCCGGCAACTTCTAAAAATAGAAGGGAATACGAACAGAAATTTTTAGGTCTTGCAGCCACCGTGAAAAATCTGCAACAAAAGGAGGGATACTGGACGCGCAGCATGATGGATCCCCAACACGCGCCAGGCCCCGAAACCAGCGGCACCGCCTTTTTTACCTACGGGTTGTTATGGGGTATGAATAATGGTTACCTGGATAAAGCTGAATATTGGCCGGTAGTACAAAAGGCCTGGAATTACCTTAATAAAATGGCTGTGCAGCCAGACGGTAAAATAGGATATGTACAACCAATAGGAGAAAGGGCTATTCCAGGACAGGTGATTGACAAAAATTCTACGGCAGGCTTTGGGGTAGGCGCTTTTTTATTAGCAGCAACAGAAATGTACAAATTTGTTAAGTGAGCATTATGAATAGGATTGATTTACATTATAGACGGCCCGTTTTCATTTGTTGCCTTTTTATGATCGTAAGTGCGTCTGTCCTTGCACAGAAAAGGCTACAAGCCTTCAAGCCGGGCGCATTATGGATGGATGACAAGGGTAACCACATTAATGCACATGGAGGAGGAGTATTATTTTATAATGATACTTACTATTGGTTTGGCGAACATAAGGGCGAAAGCTCTAACAATGCCTATGTTGGGGTTACGGTATATACTTCAAAAGATCTATACAACTGGAAAAACGAAGGCGTAGCGTTTACCGTAAATGATAATACGGAAAGTCTGACACTAAGGGGGTCTATTATAGAAAGACCGAAAGTGATCTACAACAAAAATACCCGGAAGTTTATCATGTACTTTCACCTGGAGTTGGCTGAACAAGGATATGGTGCGGCTTATGCTGCGGTAGCGATAAGCGATAATGTAACAGGCCCTTATACATTTTTGCGCGCTTCCAGGGTTAATGCGGGTTACTGGCCTTTGAATACACCTGCCGCTGATCGTAGGCAGCGGATTAACCCTGATAACTATAAAGACTGGTGGACCCCCAAATGGAGACGCGGGGTAGAAAAGGGCCTTTTTGTACAACAGCATTTATATGGTGGTCAGATGTCGAGAGATATGACCTTATTTGTAGACGATGATGGCAAAGCCTATCATATCTATTCATCGGAGGAAAACCTGACACTACATATTGCGGAACTTTCTGATGATTATACGCAACATAATGGTAAGTATATCCGGGTTGCACCGGCAGGTCATAATGAAGCCCCTGCTATTTTTAAAAGGAACGGGAAATATTATATGATCACATCAGGTTGTACTGGATGGGACCCAAATGCAGCGCGGCTTTTAGTAGCCGATCAAATTATGGGAGAATGGAAATTGCTGCCTAACCCTTGCGTGGGTAATGGGGCCGACAAAACTTTTGAGTCACAGGGTACTTATATCTTACCCGTTGCCGGTAAGAAAGATGCATTCATTTTTATGGCAGACCGATGGCGACCCAACAACCCTATTGACGGACGGTATGTTTGGTTACCCATACAATTTAAAAATGACTTGCCTGTGTTGAGCTGGCTGGACGAATGGAACTTAAAAGTATTTGACCAATAGAACCTGGCGCGTTTGTATATGAAAAGTATTTTTATTTTAATGGCGGTATGTATTGGTTATAGCTACTCTTTGTGCGGGCAGGACAAGGCTATGGGGTGGGATACCGTGTTGCAGCAGAAGAGAATAGCTAATCAACCAACCTTTAAGATAATTAATCCTGATTATAAAATAAGCCCGCACACGGGTATGACCCGCGAGCACTGGAAACAAATGGCTTTGTATTTACTCAAAGGTGCATTTAGTTATGTAGATAATATTAATGACCCCATGCAGTTTCCTAAGGAGCCGGGCAAAAGCTATCCCAGGCAGGCTTCACAGGTACCTACAGAAAAGCTGGAAGGGCTGAGCCGTACACTATTTATAGCGGCGCCGTTATTAAAAGAAGACTCTAACCTGGTATTGAACAATATACGAGTGGCTGATTATTACCGTCACCAGATATTAAACCTGTTAAATCCTCAAAGCGAGTCTTATATTAAGCCGCAGGAAAAAAATGGTGGTCCCAGCCAGATACTGGTGGAGTTTGGCGCTTTGGCGGTATCCTTATTTTACGCGCCTGAAGTATTGTTTGATCCTTTAACCAAAGAGCAAAAAGATTTGCTGGCGCATACCATGCTCAGTTATGGTGATGGTAAAACGGTGCCTTCTAACTGGAAGTTCTTTAACATTTTTGTATTGAGCTTTTTTAAAGACAAGGGCTATCAGGTCAATGAAAAGTTGCTGGTCGAATACCTTAATAAATCACTGGAGCATTACAGGGGAGCCGGCTGGTATAACGATAACCCGGCTTATGATTATTACAGCATGTGGGCCTTCCAGATGTATGGCCCTTTATGGGCGGAATATTTTGGAAAGAAATATTATCCTGAATACGCGCAGAAATTCCTTAAAAACTTTGACGACCTCAAACGGGCGTATCCATGTATGTTTGGGAGAGATGGAAAGATGATCGTTTGGGGCAGAAGCATGACCTACAGGATCGGCGCCATTGTTCCGTTTACGCTGATGGGTTTGCAAAATGATGCCACTGTTAATTATGGCTGGATGCGCCGGATTGCTTCGGGTGTAATGAAGCAGTTTATTACACACCCGGACTTTATGAAAAACAATGTGCCTACACTGGGAGTGTATGGTTCATTCGAAACTGCAGTTCAGCCCTACAGTTGCCGTGGTAGCGTGTACTGGATGGGCAAGGCCTTTTTCGCATTAATGTTACCAAAGGATAGTCCTTTCTGGACGGCTACAGAAAATGATGGTGACTGGGAAACCCGGATGAAGGAGGGTGAAGTATACAATCATTTTGCTGACAGCTCGAACATACTCATTACCGATTATCCAAATATAGGCGCATCTGAAATCAGGGCCTGGTGCAAGGTAAAATTGATAGGCGCCTGGGAAACTTTTCGCGCCAGTGAAAACTATAACCGACTTTCTTATAACAGCGCATTTCCCTGGCAGGCCGATAGTGTGGACGGCGTGGTATCTATGAATTACCTCGTCAAAAATCAACAAAAGGAATGGGAACCGCTACGGTTGTATGATTTTAAGAAGTTTGAGGATGGCGTTTATTATCGCGATGCTGTATTGGAAACCAATCCGGGCATTCAACTGCAATTGGCAGATATGCCTATTGCCAATGGTATCCTTAGGGTTGATAAAGTAAGTTCACCTGTTGCTACGGAGATAAGACTAGGGCATTATGCGTTGCCACGGTTAGATAAGGAAATTATTACTACGCGCAGGAAAGTAAAAGGCAAAGATGTTGTAATTGTAGATAATGGTGTTTATCAATTGGCAATGGTTAATTACCAGGGATGGACGCAGCTATATGATGTAAGCACGGAGCGGGTGCATCCCGAGAGTGTGTACAGTCGTGTCATTAACATTGCAGCCAATGTTGTTGCAGGCAAGGAGCAAACGTATATAACACTGATGCTGTGGAAGAGATCAGGAGAACGGTGGTCGGAAGATGAGTTGCTGCCGTTGAGAAAAGCAGAAGCAGTGGGGAATGGAATAAGAATTCAGATATATAAAACAGGGAGTAAAATGATTCAATAATAATGAAAATGATTGCTCATATAAAAAATAAATTAATGGAAAAAATAGCAGCCCTTTTTATCCACAAAGGGCAACGATTACTGGATGCCAAACCGCCATAATGTACGAGGTAATGCGGTACAAATACAGGAGTTAAATTTTGGTTAACAACGGTTAAAATCTAACAATGATCAGTAAAAAAATAGGGATACTTTTATAAAAGTAAAACTGACAAATATTGTACTGAAGCTTGCGATAGAATTAAAAAAAATTGACTGAAGATTTTATATAGTAAACCAAACTTTTCGATGATGCAGGGGGTGTTGAAATTGAAAATTACCGAGAGATAGTAACGTTTTCATTCTGCTGCTGCAGATGAGAGAAAGCGTTTTTTTTCGATGCCATAAAACCGGCCTTAGAAGGCCGGCAGGGAAAGGTATGTGCTTAAGAAGTGCGGAAACCCGATATTTTAACTAGAATATAGCGGTGCTTAATCTCATGAAATAGCATCTTGATCTCTTAATGTCTTTAATGTTTATAATAAATACAAAAACTAATTAAAATGAAGAAGATCTTTTTTATTATATCGGCTCTTACTTGGGTTGTATATCTGGGCTGTTCGAAGGAAAACACACAAACGCTTGATATAGGACTCGGCGCCGGCGCCGTACATCGTGCCGGTGGCGCCCCCGGTGGTCTGGGCGTTGCCC
>JBCNOR010000410.1:0-5038 GCA_039593785.1 Niabella sp.
TGCAACCAGACGATATTGCCTCCTTCAGTGTCTTGCGCGACGCAGCAGCGGCAGCGGTATACGGCGCGAGGGGTGCCAATGGTGTGGTGCTGATCACTACTAAATCCGGTGTTGCTGGTAAAACTTTATTCAAGTTGCGCTCAGAGGTGACAGCGTCTACTAACACCCGAAACTTTCAGTTCGCAGATAATGTTACATATATGAAGTTAGCCAATGAAGCGGCACTTACGCGTAACCGATTGGCTCAATTACCGTATCTGCAAACAAAAATAGATGCAACCGCAGCAGGGGCAGATCCTTTATTATATCCTAACAATAACTGGATTGATCTTTTAATTAAGGATTATACCATCAACACCCGTAATAACCTAAGTGTGGAGGGAGGTACGGACAAAGCCAGGTACTATATTGCCGGAACTTACAATGTGGACAATGGCGTATTGAATGTTGAGGGATTGAATAATTTTAATTCCAATATCAAACTCATCAACTACAGTGTTCGTTCGAATGTCGACTTAAAATTGACCAACACTACTATGGCCGCCGTGAAAGTGTATGCCCAGTTCGACGACTATCGGGGGCCTTTAATTTCATATGATGATAATGGTAATCCTGTTAACGGAGGTACGCGTATTTTCAATCAGGCTATATGGTCAAACCCTGTAATGTTCCCTGCCGTATATCCCAAAGAGTTATCTCCTTATAGCACACATGCTCTTTTCGGAAACGCTGTAACACCTTTCAATACATTATATGTGAATCCTTATGCTGAAATGGTAAAAGGGTATTCTGAATCCAATCGGTCTAACGTGCAGGCGCAAATAGAGCTGCAACAGAACATGAATGCTATTACAAAGGGACTGAAAGCGCGCCTTATGTCTTATGTGAGGAGAGAAGCCTACTTTGATGTATCCAGAAGTTATAATCCTTTCTATTATGCGGGGCGGGAGCAGCCAGACGGTACAATAGGTTTAACAGCCCTTAATCCGGGAGGGCAGGGTTCAATAGGTACAACTGGTACCGAATATCTTGGATATAGCCCAGGCTTAAAAACGGTAAACTCTACCTTTTATACAGAGTTGGCGTTGAACTATGATAGAACCTTTGGTAAACACAATGTTGGCGGAATGGTGATCACCACGTTGCGTAATTACCTGGCGGGTAATGCTGGAAGTTTGCAGTTGTCTCTACCTGCAAGAAACCAGGGTGTGGCGGGTAGATTTTCTTATGGCTATGATAGTCGCTATCTGGCCGAGTTCAACTTCGGTTACAATGGTTCTGAGCGTTTCGCCAATAATAATCGATTTGGATTCTTTCCAACGTTCGGTTTGAGTTATGTGGTTTCTAACGAGAAATTTTTCGAGCCATTATCCGGAGTCATCAGCTTGTTTAAATTAAGAGGTACTTACGGCTATGTTGGTAATGATCAGATAGGTCAGGCGGGTGACCGGTTCTTTTATTTGTCGGAAGTAAATATGAGCAATGGGGATTTTGGTTCTACGTTTGGAGAATTATATGGTTATAACCGACCGGGTATTTCAATTTCCCGTTATGCAAATCCACTAATTACCTGGGAGAAATCGGAGCAAATCAACCTTGGCCTTGATATGCGTATTTTCAAGGATCTGGATATCAATATAGATATTTACAGGAACAACCGTTCCAATATCCTGAGTGGTCGTTCTTTTATACCAACCACAATGGGTTTACAGGCGTCGATCATTGCAAATACTAATCAGGCTCAAAGTCAGGGTATGGATATCATGACTGCTTATAATAAAACCCTCGGAAATGGATGGTATCTGCAAATGCGAGGAAATCTAACTTATGCTACCAGCAAAAGAGTGAAAAATGATGAGCCTACTTTTCCTGAAAATGAATGGTATCGATCTCTGGTAGGGAATTCAATCGCCCAAACTTACGGGTATATTGCCGAGCGTCTTTTTGTAGATGATAATGAAACATTGAATGCGCCCTTACAGTTTGACGGTATCCCCGGAGGGCTTCTTACCAACGGTACCTATGGAGGAGGCGATATAAAATACAGAGATGTAAATGGAGATGGTGTTATCAACGATCAGGACATTGTTCCTATTGGCTTACCCACATCACCCGAAATTATCTATGGTTTCGGTGGTACCATAGGCTATAAAAGTTTCGATTTTAGCTTTTTCTTCCAGGGATCGGGAAGGTCTTCATTCTTTATCAATTCTCAGAACATAGCTCCTTTTGTTTATAATGGCGGTAGCCAGAACGGACTATTAAAGGTGGTTGCAGATAGTTATTGGAGCGAAGAGAACCGCGACCTTTATGCCATGTGGCCAAGACTGAGCCCCAATTTCGTGGCTAACAATAACCGCACTTCTACCTGGTGGATGCGGAATGGAAATTTTCTCAGGCTTAAAAACGTAGAACTGGGATACAACGCCAAACCTGCTGTCATCAAAAAAATAGGGTTTAAAGATCTTCGTATTTACGCCAGCGCTATTAACCTGGCTGTGTGGAGCAATTTTAAAATGTGGGATCCGGAAATGGGAGGCAACGGACTCGGCTATCCGGTACAAGGTGTTTACAACCTGGGATTACGGGCATCTTTTTAATTATCGCAAACTTAACACAATGAGACTATATAGAATTTTTGAAAATAAAATGGTAGCACTTAAAAAACAGTTGCTGACCGGGGGGGCTGTACTTTTATTAAGTACCACAGCTTGCAATAAATACCTGGATATTGTTCCTGATAATGTGGCCACTATTGACAACGCATTTACTATGCGTATTGAGGCAGAGAAGTTCTTATTTACCTGTTACTCCTTTTTACCCAAAGATGGGGATGTTTTTTATAATGTAGGTATGATGAGCGGAGATGAGCTATGGGTACCTACCCAGGAATGGGATTTTGTGTCTTATGGCTGGCGCCTCGCCCGAGGCGGACAAAATGCCGCAAACCCATACCTGAACAGTTGGAACGGTGTTTACCAGGGTGGTGGACCATCAGACAGATTTGGCTTATGGAAGGCAATTCGTAATTGTAATATCTTCCTGGAAAATGTCAAAGACGAAAGTAAAGTGCGGGACCTGCGTTTGGATGAGCGTACCCGCTGGATAGCTGAAGTAACTTTTCTGAAAGCCTATTATCATTACTACCTGTTACGCATGTATGGGCCAATTCCTCTTGTTGATAAAAACATAGATATCAGTGCATCGGAGGAAGAAGTTCGGGTGAAACGAATGCCGGTAGAGGACTGTTTTGCTTATGTTAATAAACTATTGGATGAAGCGATTCCCAATCTGCCGAATGTAATACTGGATAGAACTAATGAACTGGGACGGATCACGCGGCCCATTGCGCTGGCAATCAAAGCTAAATCTTTGCTTTTAGCAGCCAGCCCTCTGTTTAATGGCAACTCCGATTTTGCTGATTTTAAAGATCATGATGGCGTTGCATTATTCCCCGCAACCTATGATGCCTCCAAGTGGCAAACTGCTGCCGAAGCCTGCAAGGCAGCAATTGATGCGGCTGAACTGGCTGGCTTCAAGTTATATCAGTTTCCGGGTTCCACTTTTCAGTTGTCAGACACTACTAATTTACAGCTAACACTTCGCAATGCAATGACTGAACGTTGGAACAGTGAGCATGTATGGGCTAATCCTAATAGCCGGGCTGACTTCATACAGCGTGTTTCTATGCCTAAGCTGGCTACTGGTGGTGCAAGCGGAGACGCCCGTATGCAATTGGCGGCACCATTAAAAATCGTGGAGATGTTTTACTCCAGCAATGGCGTACCCATCAATGAAGACAAAATGATTGATTTCTCCGACAAGTATACACTAAAAACAGCTTTAAGTAAAGACCGGTTTTATATAAAACAAGGCTATGAAACCGCCCGGTTAAACTTTGACAGGGAGCCTCGCTTCTACGCTTTCCTGGGCTTCGATGGCGGCGTTTGGTATAAATATGATAGCCCTTCCAATTCAGACGAAAATACCTGGGTAGTGGAAGGTAAATACACGCAAATGGCGGGGGCTACACACGTGGGTTATTATAATGAGACCGGCTATTACATTAAGAAGCTGGTAGACTGGAATATGGCTAATACTACTAATGGAGTTTCTTATCGCGATTATCCATGGCCAGAAATAAGGCTGCCTGATCTATACCTGATGTATGCCGAAGCATTAAACGAAAGCCAGGGTCCAATAGGAGATGTGTTAATTTATGTTGATAAGATAAGAGCCCGTGCCGGCTTAGAAGGTGTGGCAGCATCCTGGTCAAAATATTCTAATAATCCAGGCAAGTATACCACTAAAGATGGGATGAGAGAAATTATACACCAGGAAAGAGGTATTGAGCTATCCTTTGAAGGGCAGCGTTTCTGGGACCTGAAACGTTGGAAAAAGGCCGGGGAGGTATTAAATCAGGCCATAACCGGCTGGAGCGTTTTTCAGGATAAAACGGCAGATTATTACAGGGTAAGAACCATATTCACGCAGAATTTTGTATCCCCCAGGGATTATTTCTGGCCGATCAGAACCTATGACCTTACTGTTAACCCGAGCCTGGTACAAAATCCTGGTTGGTAATTGATCACTATAAAAAATATCAGTATGAAAAAGAGTCATATAATTTTAATAAGCTTTCTGATCATTTTGGCATTAGGTTGTGCTAAAGAAACAACGCTCGGATCATTAGAAGGAAATACTACCCCTCCTGGGAAAGTAACCAATGTTTCATGGGTTCCCGGACCTGGTAATGCTACCATTTCTTACGCCCTTCCTTCCGACCGTGACTTATTATATGTAAAGGCGATATACCATCTGGCCAGCGGACGAGAGATGGAAGTAAAAGCGTCGTATTACGGCAACTCACTCAAAGTCGAAGGGTTTGGGGATATGGAGGAACATGAGGTAAAGCTTTACGCAGTAAACAGGAGCGAGGTGGCTTCTGATCCGACAATCGTAAAAGTAAAACCATTGGAAAATCCCATCTGGGCAGTCTTCAGAAGTATGACCGTAGCACCTGATTTTGGTGGCATTC
>JBCNOR010000411.1:0-5038 GCA_039593785.1 Niabella sp.
GTCGTATTCATCGGCCTCAATAACACAAACATTGTTATCGCTGCTCCAGAAATTGGTACCATAATTCGCTGAAATGCCACCGAGAAAAGCATTACAACCATACCCGCTGTCACGCAGTAAATGAGCTACCATTGTTGAAGTAGTTGTTTTACCATGCGTGCCTGCCACACAAATATTGAAGGAACCTTCACTAATAACCTGTAAAATATCGCTGCGCTTTACAACCGCATAGCCCCCGTTCCGATAGAAAACCAATTCTTTATGATCCGCAGGGATTGCGGGAGTATACACTACATAATCTACTTCTTTAGGAATAATATCCAGGTCCTCGTTGTAATGTATGGATATACCTTCCTGCTCCAGCCGGCTGGTGATCGCTGTTTCGGTACGATCGTAGCCGCTTACTTTCTTACCAAGAGAAAGGAAGTACCGCGCAATAGCACTCATACCAATCCCACCTATACCAATAAAGTATACCGACTGAACCTCGTTTATATGTTTGCGTATTGCGCTCATTTTATTGTATCGTATTCAAAATTTCATCAGCTACTCTTTCAGCCGCATCGGTTATGGCCAGCTTAGAAAGATTAGCACTGATCTCTTTTCTTTTATGTTCATCTGCGGCCAAACCAACCGCCATCTTAACAACACTGTTCTTAGCTTCAGCATCTTTAACCATCATGGCAGCATTTTTATTCACCAGCTGCTGCGCGTTAACGGTCTGATGATCTTCTGCCGCAAAAGGATATGGAACAAAAATCGCCGGCTTTTGCACCACACATATCTCCGCTACTGTCATAGCCCCGGCCCTTGCAATCACTATATCAGCCGCGGCATAAGCATACTCCATATTGGTAATAAACTCATTCGCCCAAACCTCTTTATGCAATGCGGCTTGCTGTGCAGCTTCTGCCGCCAGGCTTTTACCGGTTTGCCAGATCACCTGCAGGCCGGCTTTCAATAATTCATCGATACCCGCCAGTACTGCTTCATTAATGGACCTGGCACCAAGACTGCCACCCACTACCAGCAACGTAGTTTTATGGGCTTCCAGGCCAAAAAATTCTACAGCTTCTTCTTTTGTAATCGCTGCTTCAACAATTTGTTTCCTCACGGGATTACCCGTAACGGTTATTTTTTCAGCCGGGAAAAAACGCTCCATTCCATCAGTGCCAGTAAATATGCAGGTAGCTCCCTTTGAAAGCATCTTATTAGATTTTCCGGCAAAGGAGTTCGACTCATGAATAAAAGTGGGTATTCCCCTGGCCTGCGCCTGTTTTAATACAGGGAATGTAGAGTAGCCCCCTACACCAATTACAGCATCAGGCCTGAAGTCTTTAAATATTTTTCTTACCTGGAAAAAGCTTTTAATGATCTTTACCGGCAAGCCTATATTTTTTATCAAAGAGCTGCGATTTAAGCCTGCGATATCAATACCCACAATGGAATACCCGGCCTGCGGTACCCTATCCATTTCCATTTTCCCTTTCGCCCCCACAAATAAAAACTCGATACCAGGCTGCTTTTGCTTTAGCGCATTGGCTATAGCAATTGCGGGGAAGATATGCCCTCCCGTTCCACCACCTGCTATGATTATTTTTTTATTCACTTTCTTCTTTGTTTTCTTCTGCAACAGGCTCTACAGGTACTGTTGCCGGTTCCAGGCTTTCTACATTCCTGGATACACTTAAAATAATTCCTATCGCCAAACAGGTAAACAGGAAGCTGGAACCACCCATGCTTACCAGGGGCAGGGTCACACCTGTAACCGGGAATAAATTCACTGTTACCGCCATGTTTGCCAATGCCTGTATAGCCAATGTAAAACTCAATCCCAGCGCAAGGAAGGCCCCAAATGCAAACGGGCATTTTTTAAAGATCCGGATACAACGGTATAAAAAAACCAGATACACAAAGACCAGGAAAGCGCCTCCCAGTATGCCATACTCTTCAATAATGATCGCGAAGATGAAATCATTATACGCCTGTGGAAGATAGTCGCGCGTAGTACTGTTACCGGGGCCTACTCCCAGGAAGCCACCTTTTGATATGGCGATCTTAGCCTGGTTCACCTGGTACATTTCATCATTATCGGCTTCCTTTCCCCCGTAAATAAAATTCTCGACCCTGCCGATCCAGGTGTTAACACGAACCAGTATGCCGCCTGACTTCTTTGCCGTTCCCTCCACCTGTTCGGTAGCCACCGTAGTTTCGGCTTCATTTGCCTCTGAGCTGTGCCTTGCAACAGCAGCGATAATAAGCATGGTAATTGGTATTAACGCCAGTCCTATTACCATTAATAAATGCCGGGTATCCACCCTGCCAATGAACAAAAGGATCATACAGCTGGCTCCCAACAACAAAGCTGTTGACAGGTTGGCCGGAGCAATAAACAAACAGGTGATGCCAATCGGCATGATCACCGGCAGGAACCCTTTCTTAAAATTTTTGATAACCTGCTGCTTCCTGCTCAGTAACCTGGCGAGGTACATGAACAAAGCCAACTTGGCCAGATCGGAAGTTTGCATGGTCATATTGATAATCGGCAGCTTGATCCAGCGGCTACCCTCATTTATTTTTGCACCAAAAAACAATGTATAGATGAGAAGCGGGATACTCAGCAAAAACAGTATTTGCGCTACTTTAGAGTATACCGTATAGTTAACCCGGTGCGCAAAATACACCACGCCAAATCCCAATAATATAAACACCACCTGTTTAAAAAGATAAACTTCAGTGTTACCCTTATAGTTTTTGTATGCCAGAGATCCTGTGGCACTATATACTGCCAGCAGTGACACCAATGTCAATAACACTACCAATGCCCAGATAACTTTATCGCCACGTGTATGACGATCCAGATTATTGCGCCAATCGGTAGAAGGAATTGTATTTGATATTTCAGATGTTACAGACATATATTATTATTACCGGATGCAGGATGTCAGATACTTGATGCTTGACACTTGATACTTGATACTGGATATTAGATACCCGATATATACTAAAGATCTATTACCGCTTTTTTGAACTGGGTCCCCCTGTCTTCATAATTTTTAAACAGGTCGAAGCTTGCACAGCCCGGGCTCAACAGCACTACATCACCTTTTTCAGCATAACTGAAAGCGGCTGTAACCGCTTCCTGAGCGCTGGCGGTGTCCACTACCACAGGTACCACACTATCAAAAGCAGCGTGGATCTTCTGGTTATCTAATCCCAGGCAAACAATTGCTTTTACCTTTTCCTGCACCATGTCCATTAAAAGACTATAATCATTTCCTTTATCAACACCACCTAATACCAGGATAGTTGGCTTATCCATGCTCTCCAGGGCATACCAGGTTGAGTTAATATTAGTAGCCTTGCTATCATTTATAAACTCAACCCCACGAATAGTAGCCACATGCTCCATCCTGTGCTCCAGGTTCTGGAAGGTTTGAACTGCTTCGCGGATTTTCTCCTTGCGAATTTCCATTGTGGTACCGGCCAGGCTTCCCGCCATAGTATTGTATTGATTGTGTTTACCCTTTAGCGTAAAATCATATACGCTCATTGACATAAAATCATCGCCTGTTCTAACGTACATTTCGCCATCCTTAATAAAAGCTCCGTTGTTTTCGTGTGCCATACTAATCGGTAATTGGTTTGAGTTGATTTTAAATTGATCGATGTATCTCATTGTTACTTCATCATCCATATTGTAAATGAAGTAATCGCCCTTCTTTTGATTTTCTATTATTCTAAACTTGCTCCTGATATAATTCTCGAAATTATAATCGTAACGGTCCAGGTGATCTTCAGTAATATTGGTAAGTACCGCTATATCCGGCCTGAAAGCGATGATATCATCCAGCTGAAAGCTGCTTACCTCTACTACATAAACAGGTTTTGGATCTATTGCTACCTGTCTTGCAAACGACTCTCCTATATTACCTACCAAAGCTGCGTCCAATCCGCCGGTAGTAAGTATATGATAGATTAGCGAGGTTGTGGTTGTTTTCCCATTACTACCCGTTATTGCTACTATCTTACTATCACCTTTATAGCGGTAAGCCAGTTCTATTTCACTGATAACAGGAATACCTTTTTTACGGATCTGCTTTACCAGGTCGTTCTTCTCAGGAATACCGGGACTTTTTACTATTTCATCTGCCTCCAAAATCCTTTCTACACTATGCGCACCCTGTTCCCATTCGATGCCTGCTGCATCCAGTTCGTTACGATATATTTCTTTCAAAGAGCCTCCGTCAGAAACCAATACCTCGTAGCCTTTAAGCTTTGCCAGCACCGCAGCGCCAACACCACTTTCGCCTCCGCCTAATATCACCAGTTTCTTCGCCACTGCTACCTTAGTTTAAGTGTTACCAAACAAATTACAACCAGCATTACCTGTATGATCCAAAAACGGGTTACGATCTTTGCTTCGTGATATCCTTTTTTCTGAAAATGATGATGCAGCGGGCTCATCAGGAAGATACGCCGGCCTTCGCCATATTTTTTCTTGGTATACTTAAAGTAGGTAACCTGTAAACTCACACTTAATATTTCTACAAAAAACACCCCGCAGAAAATAGGGATCAACAACTCTTTATGTACAATGATAGCAATAGCCGCTATGATCCCCCCAAGGGTTAGGCTACCGGTATCTCCCATAAACACCTGTGCAGGATAAGAATTATACCACATAAACCCGACGCAGGCTCCAATCATTGCTGCCAGGAAAATAGACAGCTCTCCCAGGTTGGGTATATACATGATATTCAGGTAATCTGCGAAATATAAATTACCACTTGCATAGGCAAAGATCCCGAGCAGCACACCTATAAGTGCCGATGTTCCTGAGGCTAATCCATCCAGCCCATCCGTAATATTAGAAGCATTCGATACAGCTGTAATAATAAAAATCACGATCAGGATATAAAGCACCCAGGTATACTTCTGAAATGACTCTGGTAACCAGGCCAATAATGATGTAACCGCAGCGCTTGACTTTAACCTGTACCAGCAAAATCACCGCTTTTTTTACTGGGGACTGGCC
>JBCNOR010000412.1:0-5038 GCA_039593785.1 Niabella sp.
CGACCAGGGTGAGCAAGGCAGCTGTGTAGCCTGGAGCAGCGCTTATGCAGCCCAAACCATTTTAACTGCAGCAGCAACCGGGAAAGACCCCAACGCTATTGCATTCAGTCCCTCTTATTTATACAACCAGATACGACTGGGAGATGACTGCCAGGGATCTTATATACAACGGGCCATGCAGGCAATGAAGGCTAATGGTGGTGTACCGCTTAGTCAATACCCTTACAGCGACCAGGATTGCAGCCGTATACCCGACGGCAGCGCTATACAGGCAGGCAGACAAAACCTGATTCATGGCTTTACCCGGTTGACAGAAGGTGACAATTTAAACCAGATCAGTGTTCGTGCAGTAAAAGAGCACCTTTCAAAGGATGCTCCCGTAGTTATCGGGATGATGGTGGGACAAAGCTTTATGCAAGGAATGATGGGCAAGGACCTCTGGCAGCCCCAGGGCGCAGATCAATCGCAGGTAGGACTGGGGGGGCATGCCATGTGTGTAATTGGATATGACGACAAGAAGTATGGAGGTGCGTTCCAGATCATGAATAGCTGGACGCCCCAATGGGGGAATAATGGTGTTGCCTGGGTGCGTTACGGAGACTTTAAAGAATATGTACGTGAAGCTTATGGGATAGACCCGCTGACTAAATCATCTGCAGTGGCATCTTTACCGCTGGAGTGCAATATCGGGCTGGTTGATAATTCCAATAAACAATATATCAAACTGAAATCTATCGGAAATAATACTTTCCAGACAGCGACACCCATTGCAGTAGGTACCCGTTTTAAAATGGAAGTAAAAAACTCTACTGAGTGTTATATTTACATATTCGGGCAGGAAACCAATGGAAGCAGCTATGTATTATTCCCCTATTTAAAACCCGGGGAAACAATATCCAAACATGCGCCCTACTGCGGTATCACCGGCTACCGCCTGTTTCCGAAATCGCAATCACTTGAAGCGGATAAGGTAGGCACCCGCGATTATATGGCCATTGTAACCAGCAAAAAAGAGCTCAATTATAATCTCCTCAACGAAGCTATTAATAACAGTACGCAAAGCAATTTTGCAGCTAAGGTGAACGAGGCGTTGAAAAACTCCCTGGTTGCATCCAGCCAAACCGCTACAGCTGACGGAAGAATTTACTTTAAAGTGAATGCCAATGCTAACCAGGCGGTGGCAACAATCGTTGCGTTTGATAAAAAATAAGTTTACACCATTTAATATTGCATTTGTAACGGGTAGGCAGTTTGCTTACCCGTTTTATTTAAACCATACCACTTTTTTAAATCGCCGATAAGCTCAACCTGACAACAATCATTTACCAGTATGACCGCGGTCAACAGCCCGCACATTAATTCAACGTTGCTTTGCTGTTCATCTAAAGTCAATACTTGAGCCATACAACAGCACACATCACCACCACCTGCTACCATTGCGGCGACTCCTGCAATGAAACCCATCTCAGAATTAATGAAAAAGCTTTTTGTTGCGCCGGATGTAAACTTGTGTATGAAATACTCAACGAAAATAATCTTTGCACCTACTACGACTTAAATGTTCATCCCGGGAGCCAGCAATTACAGCAGAAACGAAAAAGCAAATTCGCTTACCTGGATAAAGAGGAAATTATCAGCCAGCTGGTTTCTTTTTCAGACGGGCAACAATCCCATATAACCTTCCAGGTTCCGCAAATACATTGCAGCAGCTGTCTCTGGCTGCTGGAGCACCTGGATCAGCTTCAACCCGGCGTTGTATCGGCCAGGGTCAACTTTGTAAAGAAAGAAGTATTTGTAATTTTCGACTGCCTCAAAACCACCCTGAGAGAAGTGGTGGAAACGATGAACGCTGTTGGATACGAACCTTATCTTAGCCTGGGAGCTGCCAAGCTGGGTCGCAAGACCGGTTATTCACGTATAACGCAAATAAGCATTGCAGGATTCTGCTTTGCTAATATTATGATGCTGAGCCTGCCTGAATATTTTTCTGTAACCAATTACCTGCAGGAGAAAACAGGAACGGCATTCCGTTATATAGCCCTACTGCTCTCTCTCCCGGTATTCTTCTATTGTTCAAGAGAGTTTTTCAGCAATGCCCTGAGCTCTGTCAAAACAAAGCATCTAAACATAGACAGTTCCATTGCGCTGGCGATCCTACTGACTTTTAGCCGAAGCCTTTATAATCTATTTGTATTGGATGGCAATACTTATTTCGACAGTATGAGCGGCATTGTTTTCTTTATGCTGGTAGGTAGATGGGCGCAGGACCGGACCCAGCAATCGCTGATCTTCGACAGGGATTACAGGTCCTTTTTCCCCATTGCCGTTAATGTAAAACGAAGCAGCGGGACTGAGCCCGTCATGATTCACGAGTTAAAAGAAAAAGATATTATAGAAGTGTTCGACCAGGAAATTATACCCGCCGATGCTATTTTAGCCAAAGGCAGGGCGCTGATCGACTATAGTTTTGTTACGGGAGAAAGCCTTCCTAAACCTATAGAACCGGGTTCGCTGATCTACGCAGGAGGAAAGCAATTAGGTGAACGTATCGAGCTAATGGTTATAAAAAAATCAGACCAGGGTTACCTTACCAATCTTTGGAATAAGGACGGCAAAAGAGATACGGCAGCAAACCGTAATCTCCATCGTATCAGCAATTATTTCACCCTGGTGGTGTTGGTGCTAACCCTTGCCAGCGCCATATTCTGGTTAACCCGGGGAGCTTACGCTACGATGTGGAATGCGCTTACCACCACGTTAATTGTGGCCTGCCCCTGTGCCTTACTCCTGGCATCTACCTTTACCAACGGCAATGTAATGCGCATACTAAGCCGGTCGGGCATTTTTCTGAGAAACTCGGACGTAATCACCGGTATGGCAGGTATTAGCCATGTGGTGTTGGACAAAACGGGTACCATCACTATTAATAAAAACTTCCAGGTTAACTACAAAGGAAAAATGTTGACGGAAGCAGATAAGGAATTGATCGCCTCTCTCTGCCGGCATTCTACGCACCCTTTAAGCAAGGCGATATACGATCATTTAAAAACAAAGCCCCTTCACCCCGTTGATAGCTTCATCAATGTACCGGGTAAAGGTATTGAGGGGTGGATCAACGACCGGCATGTCAAAATCGGCAATAAGGCATTTGTTCAGTCAGGCGCTACAGATTCTGAAGCTGTTAATACCAGCCAGGTATTGGTGTGGATTGACGGTGTTATACCCGGGGTATTTGAATTGGAGCATATATATCGCCACGGTTTGGCCACGCTCTTACAAAATCTTAGAAAAAAATTCTCGCTATCCATTTTAAGCGGCGACAATAGTGCCGAGAGCGCCCGGCTTTATTCAATGACCGGAGGTTGCGGGGATATCTATTTTAACCAATCGCCCGAAGACAAATACAATTATGTTACTGCACTACAGGCCAACGGCGCAAAAGTGCTGATGGCCGGCGATGGTTTGAATGATGCAGGAGCGCTTCGCAAAAGTGATGTAGGCATAGCCGTTATGGAAGACAGCAACTCCTTCACACCCGCATCAGATGCTATCATCAGCGGAACGGCATTGCCCCAGCTTTCAGGCCTCCTGGCTTTTACACAAAAAGCGAAACGCATCATACTGGTCAGTTTTATCATATCTATCTTTTATAACATCATCGGCCTCTACTTTGCTTTACAAGGTCTGTTGGCGCCCGTGATTGCCGCTATCTTAATGCCGGCAAGTACCATCAGTATTATCCTTATTACTTTTCTACTATCAGAGTGGTATGGCAGGAAACTGCCCCGCCTTTAAAATGACATATATCATACGCTCATCTGTTTCAAATCAAGTTTCTCCCGCATAGTTAAAGTGACCTTTGTGTGACAAATGAGCATCATTGTTATTACAGCTATTGCCAGTTTATTAATTGCCGGAGTTTTCCTGGCAGCGTTGATATGGAGTATTAAAGACGGTCAGTATGAAGACGACCATGCACCGCCCAACCGTATACTATTCGATGAAAACAATACAAAAAACAAATAACCAAAGCACATGGAGTTAGAAAAATTTAGTTACGACAACAAAATTCCTAAGATGTTTGCAATTGCTACCGTCACCTGGGGTGTGGTAGGCATGTTAGCAGGAGTGCTGGCAGCTTTTCAACTGGCCTTCCCTGCTTTAAACTTCAGTTTAGAATTCACCACTTTTGGTCGTGTTCGCCCGGTGCACACCAACGCTGTTATTTTTGCCTTTGCAGGCAATGCCATTTTCACAGCTGTATACTACTCTATGCCCAGGCTGCTAAAAACACCTATGTGGAGCAATGCACTCAGTAAAATCCACTTCTGGGGCTGGCAGTTCATTATCGTTGCTGCTGCCGCTACACTGCTTGCCGGATTTACTACGTCAAAGGAATATGCAGAGCTGGAGTGGCCCATTGATATTGCCATCACTCTTATTTGGGTTGTATTTGGTATCAATATGATGGGCACTATTCTTACCCGAAGGGAAAGACACTTGTATGTGGCCATCTGGTTTTACCTGGGTTCTTGGATAACCGTTGCCCTTCTGCATATTGTCAACTCTTTCGAAATGCCTGTATCTGGCCTTAAAAGCTACTCCTGGTATGCGGGTGTACAGGATGCATTAGTGCAATGGTGGTACGGACACAACGCGGTGGCCTTTTTCCTTACCACACCTTTCCTGGGTATGATGTACTATTTCCTGCCCAAAGCCGCAAATCGCCCCATCTATTCTTACCGTTTAAGTATTGTACACTTCTGGAGTTTAATTTTCATCTATATATGGGCTGGCCCTCATCACCTGTTATATACGGCATTACCAGAGTGGGCCCAATCATTAGGCACCGCGCTTTCTATTATGCTTTTATTGCCCAGCTGGGGCGGTATGCTGAACGGATTATTTACGTTAAGAGGCGCCTGGGATAAAGTGCGTGAAGACCCTGTTCTGAAATTTATTGTAGTAGCTGTGCTTCTTCGCCCAAAGGTTTCTTTTCAATAGTGCCGGTTTCATAAAAAGGCAGGTTTTGAAAATG
>JBCNOR010000413.1:0-5029 GCA_039593785.1 Niabella sp.
ATATTTTTCATGTTGTATACAATGACTGCCCTGGCGCAGTCATTCAATAATGAGTGGATTGACTATAGCAAAACTTATTATAAGTTCAAAGTCGGTTCCAGCGGGCTTTACAGGATCCCACAGTCGGCGTTAGCCACCATTAATCTTGGCAATGCCGATGTATCTTCTTTCCAGTTATGGCGTAACGGAGAAGAGGTGGCTTTGTACACCTCCAATCAAACAGGCGTTTTAGCTGCAGGCGGCTATATAGAGTTCTGGGGTGAGGCCAACGATGGCAAGGCAGACCAAGTACTGTATCGTAATCCGCTGGACCAGATCAACAACAGCAAAAGCTTGTTTACCGACACGGCAGCCTATTTCCTTACTGTTAATTCGGCTGGCAATAATAAGAGACTCGTACCTACTGCTAACAACATACCTGCAGGTGCGGTTGTTGAGCCTTATTTTATGCACACTGCGGGTATCTATCTTAATGAGAGTATCCATTTAGGACCCTATGAAGGTGCAGTATCAACCCCGGCAATTTCGGCTTCTTTTGAAGGAGGAGAAGGATGGACTTCGAATGAAATAGACCAAAATCAAACGAGAACAATTACACAGTCTGGATTATTCCCATTCACTGGTTCGGGAGCTCCCCCAATGCAAGTAAATATGAGCATAGTGGGCAACAGTGATAATAGCCGGGTAGTACAAGTGAAACTGAATAACACTGAATTATTCAATACAACATTAAACCAATTCAATTATTCCAGATTATCCGGCGCACTACCAGTTACTGCGTTAACAGGCGCTTCAGAAAGCATCCAGGTATCAAATGTAACTACGATTGCCAATAATCGTATTAAAATTGGCGCAATTGAAATTACCTATCCCCGCAGTTTTAATTTTGGAGGGGCTAGTAATTTCCGTTTTAAACTGCCGGGAACGACTACTACAGGTAAGTACATGGAAATTGCCGGCTTTAATACGTCAGGTGCACCCATCTTGTATGACCTTAGCAGTGGAAGGAGATATGACGCTGATGCCTCTAATCCCTCTCTTGTAAAAATATATGTACAGCCTTCTGTAGTCAATGCAGATGTGGTTTTAGTAAATGCGGGAACTGTAAGAACGATCAACAGTTTCGAAACAAGGAATTTTGTTGATTATTCAGCCACAGCTAATCAGGGAGATTATTTGATGATATCTCATAGCGCTATTCTAAATGGGCCGGGTGGTAGTGCGCCTGTAGAAGAGTATAGGGCTTATCGCAGTTCAACGGCGGGAGGTGGCTACAATGCGAAACTATGTATGATTGATCAGTTAATGGATCAGTTTGCTTATGGTATTAAAGGTAGTCCTTTGAGTGTAAGAAATTTTCTGAGGTTTGCCCGAAGCCGTTTTTTTATTGCTCCTAAAAGTGTGTTTATTGTTGGTAAAGGTGTAAAGTATACTGCGGCCCGATATAATGAGTCTAATCCGGTAACAGGCAGGTTGAATCTCATCCCTACTTTTGGAGAGCCTGCATCAGATAAGCTGTTGGCTGCCGAGGGCGCAAGTTCTATTCCTCTAACGCCAATTGGTCGGGTACCTGTAGTAAACGGCAGCGAATTTGCGATTTACCTTGAAAAAGTAAAACAGTATGAGGAAAAACTGCTGCCTCAACCGAATCCGCTGGCCAATAGTTGGAAAAAGAATATTGCTCATATAGTTGGTTCTGATCTTCCGGGTGAAATCAGTCAGTTGTATGGAGCATTGAACTTTGCTAAAAATATTGCTACTGATACTTTATATGGTGCCAATGTTACTGATTTTCTGAAAAGCACAAATGCAGGTGAACAACAAAAAGCAGCTGAAGCATTCAGATCGCTAATGAATAGCGGCTTGAACCTGGTATCCTATTTCGGACATTCAAGTACTGAGGGCCTGGTCTTTAAACTTGATGACCCAACCGGGTATTTGAATCAGGGTAAATATCCTGTATTCCATATGATGGGATGCAATGTTGGAGATATTTTTATTTTGAACGAGGCCCGGCTTTCCAGTATTACTACTTTTTCCGAGAAGTTTATGTTTGAAAAGGATAGGGGGAGTATTGCTATGATGGCAGGAACAGCTCTGGGATTTATCCAATATCTGGCGTTGTATAACCAAGAACTATATGCTGAATTGAGTAAGTCAAGCTATGGAGGTACTCTTGGCGAAATGATGCAGAAGGCAATTGTAAAAACTTTTGCTAAGCAGGGTGGAGAGGGAAACAGGTATATAAGAGCGCAATGTGAGCAATATACTCTGAACGGAGACCCCGCTATACGCTTCTATCAATATGATAAGCCGGATTATGCTATCGAGGACCAAATGGTTACGGTTAACCCTTCTATCGTTTCTGTAGCTGATCCGAGCTTCGTAATAAAAGCAAAAATTGCCAACCTGGGGAAGGCTGTTAACAGCAATGTTATTGTAGAATTAAAGAGAACGCTGCCAGATCTTTCTACAAAGGTAATCCAAAGGGATACATTATCTCCTATACGCTATGCCGATTCAATCTTATACCAAATACATATTGATCCCTTGATAGATAAGGGCGCTAATAAGTTTACGATTACTATCGATCCGGAGAATACTATTAGCGAATTATTTGAAACCAATAATACACTCATAAAGGATATTTTTATTTACGAAGACGATATTAAACCGGTATTCCCCGCTAATTATTCCATAGTAAATCGTCAGAATATAGTACTTTCTGCTTCAACAGGAAACCCATTTGCGGAAGCAAGAAATTATGTGATGGAGATAGATACGGTGAGAACATTCAATTCGTCTTTTAAAGTTAGTCAAAATAAAACTTCATCCGGGGGACTTCTTGAATTTAGTCCCGGGATCACATTTAAAGACAGTACAGTTTATTACTGGCGGGTAGCTTATAAGCCATCAAATACTAACGAGCAACCTGTCTGGAATGGAGCTTCTTTTACCTACATGCAGGGTACAAATCTTGGTTATAGCCAGTCAGGCTATAGCCAGCTGATAGACAATAGCTATAGTGAAATGGGTATCAAAAGTGACGGGACCTTTGTATATGATAGCCTGACGGCCTCACTGGTAGTAAATAACAGCATTAGTAATGCCGCTGGTTCTCCATTGGATGTAGCCTATCAGATAAATGGATTGGGTATACAAGGAGGATATATTGTGAACGCAGCAGGAAGTATTAGTCCTCAGGAAAACTCCCTGCGTTTTTATGTAATTAATAACAGGAACCTGTCTCCTTTTGAAAATGCAGATCTGGGAACCAGCGGTTTGTATGGTAGTTACAGGCCTACTCCGATAGCAGGTACTCATCCCAGGATCGTAAAATATTTTCAATTTGATATATCTACAACCGAGTCCAGGAAGACGGTAATGAGTTTTTTAGATTCTATCCCGGATGGTTACTATGTCGGGTTAACAAGCAACCAAATTGGGTCAACAGTCTTACCGGCAGCCTGGCAGGCAGACACAAGCGTCCTGGGTAAAAATATTTCTTTATATCACAAGCTTAAGACTATCGGCCTGTCAGAGTTGGATTTAGTAAACTCTGTGGTTCCCTATATTTTTATTTATCAAAAAGGGAAGCCTGGCCCATTAGCCCAGGCGGTTGGCACTACTGTTTCCGATAAGCTAAGTGTGAGTATTACGGTGCCTGCTTATGGAACAACAGGTACGGTGAAATCTCCTGTTTACCCTAAAGCTAAAGAGTGGAAAACATTGGTTTGGGATGGTTATAGTATTGAAACTCCATCAACGGATAATGCTTTTATTACTGTGCTGGGTGTAGATGCAACCGGCCGGGAAACCGAATTAATAGGACAGGTGCCCGTTGATCAGAAACGATTGGATCTCTCTTCCCTTAATGTACAAAATTATTCTGGTTTAAGAATTGCTTTGCAAACACGTGATACGATAGATAAAAGCCCCTATCAGCTGAAGTATTGGCGCCTTTATAACACACCGGCACCTGAAGGCGCTATTGCACCCAATATATACTTCAGCACAAAAGACACAGTAGAAGCGGGTGAACCCCTTGACCTGGGGATAGCTTTTAAAAATGTAAGTGATCAGAGTTTTGACAGTTTGGCTCTTAAACTTTCAGTTCGTGACCAAAACAATGTAGAACATTTAATAGATGTTCCTAAAATAAAACCCCTGGCACCGGGAGATACTGTCCGGGTGAAGGTTTCGGTTGATACCAGATCCTACGGTGGAACCAATCTTGCTTACCTGGAAGTTAATCCGGAAGGCATGCAGCATCAGCTTGAACAATATCAGTTTAATAATTTTATATCCCGGAATTTCCATGTACGGAGAGACACAACCAATCCTTACCTGGATGTAACTTTTGATGGCGCTCGGATACTGAACCGTGACATTGTATCCAGCAAACCCAATATATTAATGAAACTTACGGATGACTCTCAATACATGCTGCTCAATAATACGGAGCTGATAAAAGTGCAGTTGAAACATCCGGATGGCGTAGTTAGAGATTACCAGTTCAACAATGATACATTGGTATTAACCCCTCCCGGCCAGGGCGGTAATACTGGTAATACGGCTACAGTAACTTTCAAACCTAATTTGCTGGCAGACGGAGATTATGAACTAATTGTAAGTGCTAAAGATCAAAGTGGCAATACAGCTGGTGGGCTTAATTACCGCATCGCATTCCAGGTAATCAATAAACCCATGATCTCAAATTTATTAAACTATCCTAACCCTTTTACCAGTTCAACCGCATTTGTATTTACGTTGACGGGATCCGAAATTCCTCAAAATATACGTATACAAATATTAACGGTTACAGGTAAAATTGTCAGGGAGATTACAAAGGCTGAATTGGGACCACTACGGATCGGTAGAAATATAACTGAATTTAAATGGGATGGAACCGATCAATATGGTCAAAAACTGGGTAATGGTGTTTATTTGTACCGGGTGCTTACCAATTTGAACGGCAGAAGCCTGGACAAATACAGTACAAAAGATAATAATACCGATAAATATTTCA
>JBCNOR010000414.1:0-5027 GCA_039593785.1 Niabella sp.
GTCCGCTTCCAGCAATCGGGCGATCTTGCCCTCCTTGGTAGCCTGGTAACTGGCACGCTTGCCTTCGATGAATCAGATCGTTCAATAAGTGAGACAGGCTGATGGCAAAAAGAATAGGATAAACGGTTTGATTTGCCGTTAAGGTGGCTGTGGTTGAAGTTGTCGCTTTCATGATTTAAAACATCAGGTCATCTGATGACTTAGGTTAAAAAATATTATAAATGTCCAATGATTTTTTTAGCGGAGTCGAGCGCTTTGGTTTTGTTACCGCTTTCTATATGCTTAAGCAGCATTTCATGTTCTTTTTGAGAATGTATAAAGGGTTGCGTATTGGTATACGATTCTGAAAAAGACCTGGATACATGGGTGGATAAAGTTTTATACAACTCGGTTAATATGGAGTTGCCGCAGCTTTCGGCTACTATGGTATGAAAGGCGATATCCGCTTTTATACAGGCTTCCAGGTCACCAGCTGCTGCAAATGCGGCCCGCTCTTTCAGGTTTTTGCGCATTGCAGCCAGGTGCCGCTGCGTCCGGTTCATCACTGCTTTTTCGATGATCTGCATTTCGATGAGTTGCCTTACTTCAAAAATAGCCGCAAATCCTGCTTTCTCTATTTTATCATCCAGGCCCAGGTTGCCGGAAATGCTGATCACAAAGCTACCAATGCCTTGCTTTACCTGCACAAACCCCGATTGCGCCAGGTACCGGGTGGCCTCACGTATAGTAGATCTTCCTACCGAAAAGCTTTTCATGAGCTCTGGTTCCGTTGGAAGTTTTGTGTCTAACGGGAAATGACCGTTTTGGATTTTTTCCCTGATAGCATCTGCTACTTCCTGTGCCAGGGATTTTCGTTGAATGGGTTCCATTATTAAGACATCATATCATCTGATGACTGTAAAGATAGGGTTCTTTTTTTTATCTACAGGTAATTTTTTTCTGCGCTCATTCATTACTCCAGCCTTTCTATGGTAGCTCTTTTCTCAAAGTTGCGGAATGAGGTGTAAAATACAATCCCTGCACCGGTTAATGCAATAACGGGTAATAACCATTTATTTTCTGCAAAGCTTAAGAAAAAAAAGAGTATCCATACCAGGAAGACTAATGAGAGGTAGCCGTCTATTTTAAAATCATCTGTATACAATAAAACATGCAATAAAGAGAGAATAGCGGGGCCTGCAAGGAGCATACAAATATATTCGTACACCTGGTGATGTTGTAATGCAAGGGCCCTTAAAGCCCAGAACTCGGGCAGCAGCAATACCAGGTAGCACAGGAGAAAAGCAGCTAATATGCGCGGCAGATAAAGGGGCAAAGTTCGGTAGAAAGATAATTTATGCTCTAAAAAATAAAAGGTTTTATAAATAATCACGCAATGCCCGGCCAGGACAAGTGTATAGATAAGCCACAACATGCGCCCTTCAAAAACCCTTGCATCTGTAATAACAAAAAAATACAGGCAACAGAAGCTAACTAGTTTGAGAATTACCAATGCCAAAAACTGCTCGTGAAAAATATAACGTAACATAAATGGCCAAAGCCGGGCGGGGAGAGCAACTAACCTCGGTAAAGAAATTTCTTTGAACAGGGCCGGGTTCCTGTTGAGCCTGTCGAAAGAAAGCATTGTTAAAACCAGGAGCAATATTGCAAAAAGAACCGGAGTTATCGCATTTGGCCATTGTTGACTCCATATACACACTACCACAATGCCCGATGTGTATAACAGAACAGGAGATAACAGCAGTACACTTATGAAAGCAAAGCCGGGTATACGTTTGCTGAAAGGAATGCTGTTGATGACCTGCAAAAACAGGTATTCATTTTTTGCAACCCGGCTGGCATAGAACGAAATGCATTTAAGAGAATACAGTAAACATAAAACCACAAATATGCCCAATGCAGCAAGGTTATCTGCGATGCTCCGGATGATGTAATAGTGAGTTTGCAATGCTTGTTTAAAACCGGGCTGTATACCCAATAACACAAAGAATAAAAAGTAGACAGCGCCGGCAATCTGCTTATAAAAAGGAGCAACTATAGCCCTGTATAGTATGGAGGAGATGCTATTCAAGTTCAAGCGTTTTATTACGGATACTATAAATGGCTTTAAACGCAATAGCTTCGCCGGGAATGTCATGATGAGAAGTGATAATGAAACCTTTGTCAGGGTTGCTTTGTATGAAATGCTGCAAAGCATGCTGTGTTGCTATGTCTAGAGTTGTAAATGGTTCATCAAGAAAAATCCATTCGCTGTTGCCCATCAACGCAAGCAATAAGGATAGCTTTTTCAACATCCCACTTGAATAGCTGCCACATGGATTGCCCAGGTAATTGCCGATATTTAATACCGATTTAATCAGGGCCAGCTGTTCGCGGGTGCCTCCTTTCGCATGCATATAATAGCGTACCAGTTCTTCGCCTTTTAAAAAGGATGGATAGGAAGGCTCTGCAGGCGCATGATTGATAGCGGCCCTGTATGTTACGGGATTTTTTTGCAGGGAGATGTTCCCGTTCAGCAGTACATCGCCTTTGAAAGGAGTAAGACCGGCAATGGCTTTCAGTAAGGTGGATTTTCCACTGCCATTAACGCCCTTTATCCAGTATGCTGCCCTGGAAAAATGCATTTCACCAATATTCAAAACCTCGAAATTGCCGTATGATTTAATTAAAAACGGGATGAGCAGCATTTCAATACTTTATATGTAAATATACAATCCCCTGCTACTTATTAAAAGAAAATTAAGCCTCTTTTAACCCGGTAACTTCCTTGTATATTTATCCCCAAAAAATAGTATGAAGAAAAGCTTACTGATCTTTTTTCTTTTGATAACTACCTGTTTATTCGGTCAGCAGGAGCTGAACCTGGTTCCTCAACCCGTTTCTTTGGAAAAGAGGGCCGGAACTTTTACAATTGATCCGTCCACAGTGCTGCGGTATAATACAGCCGATAAAGAGCTGGTGTCTGCTGCCGGTTTCCTGAAATCTCATATAAAAAAGGTGTCAGGAATCGACCTAAAGGAAAAAGTAACCGGAGGCAAAATAATTGAGCTGCTCATAGCGCCTCTTGAAACAATAGGTAAGGAAGGATATTTATTGCATATTGATCCCTCATTGATTTTGATAAAAGCTAATACAAGGGCCGGTATTATATATGGCATTCAAACCTTGTTACAGACTTTGCCCGCTATTCGTACCAACGCTCCATTACAGGTGCCCTGCATGAAAATAACGGATTATCCGCGATTCAAGTGGCGGGGGATGCACCTGGATGTGAGTCGTCATTTTTTCGGACCTGAGTTGATAAAAGAATATATTGATCTGTTGGCTTCTTATAAAATGAACCGTTTTCACTGGCACCTGGTAGATGACCAGGGCTGGCGCATTGAAATTAAAAAATATCCGAATCTTACGGAGACAGGAGCCTGGCGGGTGGACCATAGTAACCTGGTATGGGGCACGCGGCCACAGGCGAAACCGGGAGAGCCGGCCACTTACGGCGGCTATTTTACGCAGGAGCAGGTAAGGGACATTATAAACTATGCAGCAGAAAGAAATGTGATGGTGGTTCCTGAAATTGAAATGCCCGGTCATGTGGCTTCGGCAATAGCCTCTTACTCATGGCTAAGTTGCTCACAACAACCTCAGTTATCACTTACGGGTGGAAATTACACAGGGGTCTCCTCTAATTACTGTGCAGGTAACGATTCTGTATTTCATTTCCTGGAGGATGTGCTTATGGAAGTGACCAACCTGTTCCCTTCACCTTATATCCATATTGGCGGCGATGAGGTAGACAAAACACCGTGGAAAAAATGTGCCCGTTGCCAGGCGAGGATCAAAAAAGAAGGTTTGAAAAATGAAGAAGAATTGCAAAGCTATTTTATTAAGCGCATCGGGAAGTTTATTAGCAGCCGGCATAAGAAAATGATTGGTTGGGATGAAATACTGGAAGGTGGACTGGCGGAGGATGCAACGGTAATGAGCTGGCGGGGAGAAGCGGGCGGGATAAAGGCCGCAAAGATGAAGCATGATGTAATTATGACTCCCGATTATCCCTTGTATTTTGACCATTACCAGGCTGGTCCTGAAGGCGAACCCCTGGCATTTGGTGGCATGAACAGCCTGAAAAATGTGTACAATTATGAGCCAGTTTCTAAAGAGCTGACGGAAGCGGAGAACCAATTTGTTTTAGGGGCACAGGCCAATCTATGGACGGAATTTATTACAAAGCCGGAGAGTATTGAGTATATGGTGCTGCCTCGCATGCCTGCTTTGGCCGAAGCAGTCTGGACTCCCAAAGAAAGCCGTAGTTTATCGTCATTTATGAACAGGATACCCTATCATTATAAACGCTATGAACAGTTAGGACTACGTTATAGCGCTGGTAATTTTGCCGTAGCTATTAATCCTGTAATAAAGGATGGGAAGCTGTTTGTTGAATTGTCTAATGAAATTCCCGGAAGCACTATTGTTTATACCACGGATGGTAATGAGCCTGTTGTTGGTTCGGCTGCTTATTCTCAACCTTTGCTGATCGATACATCAATGGTATTAAAAGCATCTACCGTAACCGATCAGCAGGTAAGGAATGTACAGGCGTCCAGGCAATCTTTTGTGGTGCATAGGGGAGTTGGAAAGAGCATCACTTATATTCACCCGCCTTCAAAATCCTATCCTGCAAATGGTCCTGGTTCATTATTGGATGGTATTAAAGGCACCGAAGCTGTAGGAAAGTATTGGCATGGCTTCAGTGGGGATGATCTTATTGCTACTGTTGATTTGGGGGCGTCTGTCAACCTGCGGCAGGTTTCCCTGGGATGCCTGCAATCTTACAGAAGCTGGATTTTCCTGCCACAGTGGGTAAAGTTTGAAGTATCGGCTGATGGCAAACATTTTACAGAAATAAAAACGGTACAAACGCCTTTTGATATTCATGAAAACTACCTGCAATATGATTTTAAAATACCGCTGAATAATATATCGGCGAGATATATCAGGGTAACCGCGAAAAATAATAATTGTCCCCC
>JBCNOR010000415.1:0-5018 GCA_039593785.1 Niabella sp.
AGCGCTTTGGTGGCAGAACTGATAAGCGAGCTGGCAGATAAAGGATAAAAATTAAATAAATATTTATAATAAACGGTTGTGCATCGTGCGCAACCGTTTGTCTTTTTGATACATTCTACAACAACTTCCCTTATTTTTATTACTTCATCATTATTTAAAATAGTTGTTTATGAGTGTAGCCACACAACCAGGTTCTCAAAAAAATTATATGGTTCCGCTGATCACGATCTGCGCGCTGTTTTTCATTTTCGGGTTTATTACCTGGGCAAATGGAACACTGATCCCCTTTTTTAAAATGTCTTTCAGCCTTAGCGATGGAGAGGCTTTTTTGGTGGCCACTGCTTCCTATATGGCTTATTTCTTCCTGGCTATTCCCTCTTCATGGATATTAAAGCAAACAGGTTTTAAGAATGGAATTGTGCTGGGTCTTGTGGTACTTGCGCTTGGCGGATTAATATTTATTCCCGCCGCTAATTCACATTCTTTTGGTTTGTTTCTTACCGGCATATTTGTGCAGGGAGCTTCCCTGGCATTGTTGCAAACGGCGGTAAACCCCTATTTATCTATCATCGGTCCTATTGAGAGTGCTGCTAAACGTATCAGTATGGCCGGCATTTGCAACAAGTTTGCAGGAATGATCGTACCGTTTATTATGGGAGCGCTGTTCCTTAAAAATGCGGGCGAGGTAGAGGCGAAAATACAAGCTGCAACAGGCGACGAAAAGCTGCAATTATTGAACGATGTATTGTCAAGGGTAAATACGCCTTATATTGTTTTGGCAGTTATTTTTATTTTATTTGCTGTTTTTGTTAAGTTTCTGAACCTCCCTGAAGTACAACCCGAAGAAGATGTGGTTGATGAAGCCAGCGGCCAGGTTATTCACCATAAAAGCATTTTCCAGTTCCCGCATTTGTTTTTAGGAGCGCTTTGCATATTTGTATATGTTGCTGCTGAAGTGATGGCGGGAGATATTATCGGGGTATATGGAAAGGAATTAGGCATTAGCCCTGATATCTCCAAATACTTTACATCCCTTACGCTAACGGGCATGTTGATTGGTTATGTAATTGGTATTATAACTATTCCCAAATACCTTTCACAACAAAAGGCGCTTAGGATTTGCGCGCTCTTAGGAATTGTATTTTCTGTTATTGCTTACCTGAGCAGTGGTTATACCGCCGTAGTGTTTATTGCTTTGCTCGGACTGGCCAACTCATTAATGTGGCCGGCTATTTTCCCCCTGGGAATTAACCATTTAGGTAAATTTATCAAGCTGGGCTCCGCCATTATGATCATGGGCATAGCCGGTGGTGCTATATGGCCGTTAATATATGCCTGGTTAAAAGATAAAGTGGGGCTTGATTTTCAGCTGGCATACTTCATTACTGTATTGCCTTGTTACCTGTATATCTTATACTTCGCTATTGCAGGCCACAAAGTAGGCCTGAAAGGGAAATAACAGGCGAAACCAATATTATCGCAGTAGCAACTCACAGGGCTTCAGCCCTGTTTGTTTTTTAAAGGCAGTGCTGAAATGGGAAATAGAAGAATAGCCCAACATCATGGATACGTCTGTAACGTTCAGGCCTTTTTCATATAAAAGGTATTTGGCATGTTCCATGCGCTGGTTCTGGTAAAAATCGAAAATGGTGGTGCCATACATTTCCTTAAATCCTTTTTTAAGGTAGCACTCGTTCATGGCTACCTTGCGGCTAAGGTCTTTAATGGTTATAGGCTGGCCAATGCTCTGGATTAAAATATCCCGGGCCAGCGTTATCTTCTCGCGGTCAACATCGCTGTTCAGGAAACGGCAGGATAAAACCTCTTCTTTATCAGAGATCCAATCCATGCTGTATAACAACAGCATTTGTAACTGGGCATTCACATAAATATTTTCCAGGCTACCGGTATATTTATGGTTAACCAATGCTTCAATTACGCCACGCGTTTTGCAGCAGAGCGGTATATTTTTCTGAAAAGAATCTTTTTTATTAAAACGTAATAGTAAATCGGTGGCGGTAGAGTGGGCTTTACTGTTTGCAAACTGGGAAAGCTGGGGTGCCGAATAATCAACAGCCACCACATCATAAGATGGGATGCTCTGCGCGCAGGCTTTAGTATTACCGGAGGTACATTTTTGACAGGCATCAGTGCTGCAATACATGTTACCGGCAACACAAAATCTTAATTTAACACCATTTTCATCGCTGCTTTTGCCCTTATAATCATAATTAACAATACCGATATCTTCTGTACTACTATCTTCGTCACGCATAAAACGCCTGATGGAGTAATTTACGGATCCTGGTATATGCTGCTCTTTACAAACAATAGGTTGTAGCCCTTTTATTGCCTGTGTCCACGGACCTGTGACTGTTGTTATTTCGTCCTGCTTGCTCATTAATTAGGTGCAAAAATAATATTGTTTGTTAAAATATTCAACTAACGGCTATTAGTTATAAATTTGGAGGCTTTATCGAGCCAAAATAATAGCGGGATATTATCAAATCTTTAATTTTGCACGCCGCTTGTGCGGTGATGTCCAAAATATTTAGTGTTCGAATAGCAGAAAGAAAATTTTACAGCTTTTTAATGATACATTTCAACTCATACATACATCCGGACGCTAAAGTGGCGACCAATGTTAAAATAGACCCTTTTACAGTCATTCATCCCAATGTAGAAATAGGCGAAGGCACATGGATCGGCTCTAACGTTACCATACAGGAAGGAACTACTATTGGAAAAAACTGTAAGATATTCCCGGGTACTGTTATTGGTTCCGAACCACAGGATAAGAAGTATGCAGGAGAAAAGACAACAGTAGAGATTGGAGATGATTGTGTGATACGTGAATTTGTTACCATTCACCGGGGTACCAGTGATAAATGGAAAACAGTAGTTGGAAAAGGCTGCTGGATATTGGCCTATAGCCATATCGGACATGACTGTACCATTGGCAACTATTGTACCTTGAGTAACAGCACACAAATAGCCGGTCACGTAGTATTGGGCGATTACGTGGGTTTTGGCGGAGTGGTTGCGGTACATCAGTTTGTAAAGATTGGTTCGCATTCATTTATAAGCGGCGGATCGCTGGTGAGCAAAGATGTGCCACCGTTTATTAAAGCAGCCAGGCAGCCTTTAAGCTATGCAGGTGTAAACTCGGTAGGTTTAAAGCGCAGAGGCTACAGCATCGAGCAAATCAATCATATCCTGGACATTTACCGGGTTCTTTATAATAAAGGATTAAATGTTACGCAAGCTGTTCAGATACTTGAAGAAGAGTTTCCAGTAACAGAAGAAAGAGACGAAATACTCACTTTCATACAGGAAAGTACACGCGGTATCATCAAGCGGTACAGCAAAGCCAACGGCGATGACGATTCAATTGCATAATGCCGGCAAACGTTATAACCGGGACTGGATTTTCCGAAACCTCAATTATACTTTTCAGTGCGGGAAGCATTATGCGATTACCGGGCCCAACGGAAGTGGCAAAAGTACGCTCTTACAGGTCTTAAGCGGCGCTGTTTCTATCAACGAAGGAACTTGCAGTCATTCATTAAAAGATGCTGCCATTCCTCCCGAAAAAATATTCAACTATATTTCGCTTTGTGCACCGTATCTTGAGCTGGTAGAGGAGTTTACCCTCACAGAATTTTTAACTTTTCACCAATCGTTTAAGCCTTTTGTTAATGGCATGGCGGTTCATGCTGTAATTGACGCCGTTCAACTGGCCCATGCCCGGCATAAAAAGATCAATGAATACAGCAGTGGTATGAAGCAAAGGGTAAAGCTGGCTCAATGCATTTTATCTGATACGCCCCTGGTATTACTGGATGAACCCTGCACTAATCTTGATACAGCGGGCATAGAATTATACCAACATCTTATTAAAACCTATTGCCCGGGAAGACTGGCTGTGGTAAGCAGTAACGATATCGCTGAATATGGCTTTTGCGAAGAAGTACTCGACATTACACTTTATAAGCAATAGTTACTGATTAAGTCTCAGCTTAAGAGTAAAAATAATTTGTTGTTATGTAAAGTTTATTTTACTTTTAGTAAAAAATACATTACAATGAACAGGTATCTATTATTGCCGTTGAAATTTAGAATTATCGGGCTATTTGCTATTGCATTGGCTGTAGCGACTTACTCTATCAATGGTATTTATAACTCCCATATACACTGGTATATCACTTTTCCTGTTGTTGCTTATGTAGAGCCTTTTGGAGAGAAAAACTATTTTACGTTTACCAGGGTTGCGGTTTATGATACCATAATATGTCTTTTGTTTTTGATAGGCCTGATGTTTATTGCATTTTCGAAAATCAAAAAAGAAGATGAATATAGCTATTCCATCAGATTAAGCTCCTGGCTTTGGGCAGTTTGGATGAACTGTATATTTATGGTATTGTCATTTTTGTTTTTTTATGGTATGTCTTTTTTTGCAGTTATGGTGTGTAACCTATATTCAATGCTGATCATTTTCATACTAAGATTTTATTACCTGCTGTATAAGAGCAGTAAACTGAAGGCAATATGACGAATACCATAAAAGTGCAACGGGCAATAAGGGATATTACCCAGGAAGACCTGGCGAAGGTTATTGGTGTGAGTAGGCAAACTATTAATGCAATGGAGGCTAACAAGTACATACCGTCTACCTTATTAGCATTGAAAATTGCGAAGTATTTCGAAAAGAAAGTGGAGGATATTTTTATTTTGGAAACAAATGATTAATTAAACAAACACATATTATGAGCAACCGGTTCTTATTACCACACCATTTCAAACAAATAGGACTTATTATTTTCCCTGTAGGGTTTTAATATGGGTATTACTTCAACAGCAGATACTGTTTGCAGAGGCTGCTCATTTTCTAAAAGTTCTTTTTTATTAATAGTAACCTCCAGTTCCTTTATCCTGGGTTTTTTCTTTGCTGTATTTTCAAAAGAAAAAATTGAAGACGAGTTTATAAACCAAAAGCGAATGGAAACACTTTTACTTGC
>JBCNOR010000416.1:0-5018 GCA_039593785.1 Niabella sp.
TGAGATTTTGAATGAAGATACCAATAGATTTGATTTTTATAAAGTGAAAAAGAGTGAGAGCACGTCTCTTTTCTAAGCAACTTTTAGTATGCTCTCGCCGAGATACAGCCTCACTCTTTTTTATCTCTTGGAGACTGAACAGAATGTAAGGTATAAGGTAAGACTTTATAACCAGAATATCCGGCCAGGAGAAAAGCCGAAGAGAGATTTTTCACTTTTACTTTTTATTTAAAAACTATTGGTATGCGACAAATTGTAAAGCAGGTATGTGGTATTGATGTGTCACAGAAAGAGTTGGTTGTAGCTCTTGGAAGAATGTATGATGACTGGAGCCCGGAGATCTGGTGCTATAAAACATTTAGCAACAATGCCAAAGGGTTTGATTCGCTGGTGAGTTGGGTAAAGAAGTTCGCTATTGAAAGTATTGAAGTGCGTTATGTAATGGAAGCTACGGGGGTATACCATGAAAAACTGGCTCATTTTCTTTATTTCAAAAGCCAATCTGTAAGCATCATACTGCCTAATAAAATCAGTAGCTATGCCCGCACACTGGATGTAAGAACGGTTACAGACAAAACAGCTTCCGAAGCTATTACGCTGTTTGGGCTGGAAAGAAAATTAGATGACTGGCATCCACCACACCCGGTATTTAAGCAAATGAGACAATTGGTCAGAGAGCGGGATCAGATCGTTCAAGCCCGCACAGTGGCTAAAAAGCAGCTCCATGCAGAGCAGGCAGAGGTAGAACCGCTAAAAGGCACTATAGGCAGGCTTAAAAAGCAAATAACTTTTTTAGACAAACAGATTGCCCAGGTTGTAGGAGAAATCAATGTTTTGATAAAGTCAAATGAAAAAATAAAAGCTGATGTAGAATTATTGGCTTCTATACCAGGTGTAGGACTATTAACAGCTGCTACTGTACTGGCTGAAACTAATGGCTTTGATTTAATACGAAGCAAAAAGCAATTAACCAGCTATGCGGGACTGGACGTAAAAGAAAAGCAATCTGGCACTTCAGTAAAGGGCAAGCCGAAAATATCCAAGAAAGGCAATAAACACCTAAGAAAATCCCTACACCTGCCTGCTTTAGCAGCCATCCGGCACGACGATCGGTTTAAAGCCATCTTTGCAAGGCTGGTAGGAAAACATGGAATAAAAATGAAAGCAGCTGTAGCTGTGCAAAGAAAACTATTGGAACTAATGTATACACTTTACAAAAACCAATATAAATATGACAAAGACTATTTACAACAACAAAATCAGGAAGCTAAAATTGAAATAAAACAAGTAGAGGGTAATCTCAATTGATTACCCTCTTACACAGGCTGGCTTATGCCGCCTAATAGAAAATAAAATTAAAGAATCTCTTGGATTTTAACACAGAATCTCTGTGGTGAAATAAAAACTATGATCTTAGATTTACAACAACTCAGCACTATTGATAAGCAGTATTACCTGCAGCATATTATCGCGCCGCGGCCTATTTGTTTTGCCAGTACAGTAAATAAGGCAGGGATGGTTAATTTAAGCCCCTTTAGCTTTTTTAATTTGTTTTCTACAGACCCCGCCATAGTCGTATTCAGCCCATCCCGAAGGGTAAGAGATAATACGATTAAACATACGTTGGAAAACGTGCTGGAGATTCCTGAGGTAGCGATCAATATAGTCGATTACGATATGGTGCAGCAAACCTCTCTTGCCAGCTGTGAATACGACAGGAACATTTCAGAATTTGAGAAAGCGGGTTTTACCATGCAGCCTGCTCAATTAATAAAGCCGCCGCTGGTGAAAGAGAGCAAGGCAAAAATGGAGTGCAGGGTTGTTGAAGTAAAATCGCTGGGAGATAAGGGCGGAGCGGGTAACCTGGTTATATGCGAAATACTACAGATACATCTGGATGAAAATATTATAGATGGTAACGGCAGGATCGATCAGCGGAAATTAAAACATGTAGCGCGTCTTGGCGGTAATTGGTATTGCAAAATTGATGCAACCAATCTTTTTGAAGTAGAGAAACCCAATGTGAAGCTCGGCATCGGTTTTGATGCATTGCCCGAAGCTATTCGAAATAGTAAGATTCTTACCGGCAACCACCTGGGTATTTTGGCCAATGTTGAAATGCTCCCGCAGCTACAGCCCGACTTTTCCGATACCGGGTTTGATCAAATACCTGTTGATGTCGCTAACAGGAGTGAAGCTATACACCAATATGCAACCCATCTTATTGAAGCCGGAAAAATAAACGAAGCCTGGCAGGCGCTACTCAGGTCTTAAGCCGTATAGCCTTTGAACTACATGACTTATTGAAGCTCTATACTTTAATATGCCTGTTTTTTACTTTATCACTGTTGCATGACTGGTATTGTCTGCCTTACATCTTTTACCAATCCTTAACAAATTTAACGGATTACCATTTTCACAGAAACGGTATTAAGAAGTATCTGATAAAAAAGTCAGATAAGCCATTAGCATACTGATGTGAATATCCGGAGTTGACATCAATATTGCTTACTGCCTGAGGCTGGCCACAGCTTTTAATCATTAAAAAACTTACATAATGAAACCCTTATTTTTTGCAATAGCCATATTGCCCTGGCTGCTTATTGCCTGTAATACCGTAGTATTTGAAGAACCACAACCTGCGACGAATGACACTTTAAAAGAAATTCCCAATAACCTGGCAGGTCGTTATTTTGACTATGATAACGCAAGGGAATTGTTTATTACACCAGAGCTGATTTTTACCGTTAAGTCAACCGAAGATACGGTAACTGCAAGCCAATTACATACAGGAGCAGCGATAAAAGGAGATACCTTATACGAGGCCAATCGAAAATATAAGATAACCAGGATTACTGATTCTTCATTTACCGGGTACAGGTATATTGATACTGTTTTTAACCTGGCCGATCAACACCAGCTGCTAAAAGCAGAAGGAGACGATTATTACCTGAATTATAAAATGGAAGACAATACGTGGTGGGTTACCCGGCTTTCATTCAGGGATAATGTAATCAATCTTGCCAATATAGAAACTGCCAATGAAGTGAAGGTGATGGAGCATATTACCCAGGTTAAAAAGGATGATGACAAAGCGTTGCTCGTAAAGCCCGATAAAGAGCAATTTAAGAAATTCGTCAGCCAGCACGGTTTTACAAAAGGCAACACCTATTTAAAAACAGATTCAATCATTAATAATATACTTTAATAACCAGTTAATAAAAACTTTATGAAACGATTCATTTTTGCAATAGCAATATTGCCCTGGCTGGGCTATGCCTGTAACCAATCCTATAAAAACAAGACTTCTGAAATGGCGGTGGAGGCAATGGCAGACCAGGTGGCTTCGCCGGATCCGGTGGAGGATTTTAGCGGGGAAGGCTATGCCCATATCACCGAAAATAGTTTTACTACAGCCCTTGATCAACCGCTATCTACTTTTTCAGTTGATGTAGATAAAGCGGCCTACAGCAATGTACGGCGTTTTTTAAATAGTGGTCAGCTCCCTCCGGCGGGCGCCGTTCGTATAGAGGAAATGATCAATTATTTTGATTACGACTACCGGCAACCCTCCGGCAGCGATCCTTTTAATGTGATAACAGAAGTAGCCGGCTGCCCATGGAACGAAAAGCATCAGCTGGTACATATCGCACTTAAGGGGAAAGAGATAGAGAAGTTAGAACAGCCTTCTTCTAACCTCGTTTTTCTGATCGACGTTTCAGGATCTATGCAGGATGAAGACAAGCTACCGTTGCTGAAAAAGTCATTACTAATGCTTACCCGGAATTTACGGGAAGAAGACAATGTTTCCATTGTTACTTACGCAGGCAGCGCTGGTTTGGTGCTGCCGTCAACAAGCGGTGCTGACAAGTCGGATATTGAAGCGGCTATTGATAATCTCGAAGCCGGAGGCTCAACAGCAGGCGGTGAGGGCATTCAGCTGGCATATAAGGTAGCCCGTAAGCATTTTAAGAAGAATGGCAATAACAGGGTTATTATAGCAACCGATGGAGATTTTAATGTAGGAGTGAGCAGCGAAGATGAATTGGTGCGCCTGATTGAAAAAGAAAGGGAAAGCGGCATCTTTTTATCGGTGCTCGGATTTGGGACAGGCAATTACCAGGACAGTAATATGCAGCAGCTGGCAGATAAGGGAAACGGTAATCATTATTATATTGATGGACTGCAGGAAGCAAAAAAAGTATTGGTAAATGAATTAAGCGGTACGCTTTTTACCATAGCCAAAGATGTTAAAATACAGGTAGAGTTCAATCCTGCTAAGGTACAGGCCTACCGGTTGATTGGATATGAGAACCGGATGCTGAACAAGGAAGACTTTAACGATGATACAAAAGATGCCGGCGAAATAGGAGCCGGGCATACGGTGACGGCTTTGTATGAAGTAATCCCGGTTGGCGTGAAAAGCGATTTTGTAAAAACGGTAGATCATTTAAAGTATCAGAAGACCGGCAGTGTGTCGGGCAATATCTCAGAAGAATTATTTACGGTGAAGCTTCGGTATAAAAAGCCAGATGAAGAGGAGAGCCGGAAAATAACTATCGCTGTTCGTGATAATGATGAAGATTGGGAGGATGCCAGTGAGAATTTCAGGTTGGCAGCTGCTGTAGCTGAATTTGGTATGCTGCTCCGTAATTCTGAATACAAAAGCAAAGCAAGCTATGAGCAGGCGCTGGCTATAGCCAAAACCGCCCAAGGTATTGATGAAAATGGATATAGGTCGGAGTTTACAGATCTTATAAAAGCGGCAAAGAGTCTTAGTGGAGGGCTGGATGATTAACGATAGTTTTTATTAGTTTTTCTACCTAATGGAAATATGTAAAAGGTACAACGAATAGTATGCAGCATTTTTTAAATCCAAAATGGTCAATAGACGGACTGTTGTAGCAGCTTTCCATAGTTAGTTTACAGCAGTCAATAAAAAAGAGGCTGTCTCAAAAGTAATTGAGGCAGCCTTTTTTTATTTTCAGTTTTTGGGGTTGGTTTATGCACAATCAAAC
>JBCNOR010000417.1:0-5006 GCA_039593785.1 Niabella sp.
GGCCGTTGGATCGTAGCCTGTTTTTTATGTTGGGTTTCAATAGCAGCGGAACGAAAGTGACGCTGCTTTTTATTTAGAGGCTATTGCTGATATTGGAGTAAAGCGGCCAGTTCCCGGATGCGCTGTTCAGTGATCCAGTTCAGCCACTGTTGTTTTTTTACATCCGGCCTCATTGCATATAGCAGCGCTGCTGTTGCATCGCGGTAAGGGATCCAAAGCCTTTGCGTTTTTCTCAGGCCATCGGCATTCACTTCTGCATTAAAATCGGTGAGCGGCTTTTTCCGAAGCTTTACTAATACGTCATTGTACACCGAATTCAACCGGGCATCATTATCCTTCACCCCTATTATACCCTTCGGCAGCTTCCCGCTATCCAGATTTTCTATCAGCTGTATAAATTCTCTTTTTTGCTTTATTAATGACTCCGTAGCCCAGGCTGCATAGCCACTGCCCCCGTGCAGCTCTTCATTCCACACTTTTGATTCTAAAAAGTTAGCAGTAGCTGTATAGGCAGGCTTCAGGTATTTACCGCTTCCATTTTTAAGGCCGGCCGTTAGCTTTATCAGCCTTTTATTGATCTGGACTTCACTGGCCGCTGCTCCTCTGTTGGCACAGTACCCCATACCATAACCGCTGGTCACATAATTGCATATATTAAATTCAAATTTTTGCCTCCCCTTCCATACTTTGTAGGCTGTATCGATAGCTATCATCAATTCAGCAGGTACACCGCCACCACGGCTAATCAATTGCAACAGCAGCTTGTGATCCACATCGGCAAAGCGCCCCTGCCTTCGTGAAGCCTCTTCAGCGATTTCCCATACTGAATAAAACTGATTCATTTTTCCCGTATCAATGCTATACTTTTTCACAAAGGCATTCGCATCAAAAGGTCCGGCTTCAACGGCATATTTAATACTCCTTATGCGCTCCGCTTCATTATAAAACTGCATGGCAGGGTTAGCTTTCTTTCCTTTCTCATAAACGTCTAAGGATAAAAAAGGATCCGCTTTAAAGAGATCATTTCGCCTGAAAAAAGCCTCGTCTAAAAAATAGCCCATCGCCTCGTCATGCCCTTTCAAAGCAGCTTGCTTATAATGAAAAAGGCGATCCTCATCAGACAAGGCATACCTGTAAGCTAAATTAAAATGAGCTTCTGCGCTATTCAACAGCGCTGCTTTCTCATACAAAGCCTTCGCTTCCTCTTTTTTGTTTTGGTCGTATAAAGCGTTTGCTTTTTGCACCAGTTCACCGGGCGGCTGAGCGTCAACATAGCTACAGCTACAAACAATTAATAAGATAAGTAAACTACGTACCCACATGAATGATTTTATTGATCCTGCAGCGAAGATAGAGATTATACCTGCCCGAAGGGAAGTAGTGATCAATACAAAAAAGCGAAAAAATGGTACAAAAAAAAGAGTGTGTTTGCATTTGAATGACTTCTTTTGCAAACTGATTGTTTTTAACCGCCATAGGCAGGCCATCTGCCGGCAGAAAAAATGAAACATGTCTTTTACCGGCACAGAGCTCTTAAATACAAAAAAACATTTTGAAACCCTTGACGGGCTCAGGGGTATAGCTGCTATAGCTGTTGTTGTATTTCATTTTATGGAATTCGCAGCACCTAAATATGAAGATAGTTTTATCGGGCATGGCTACCTGGCGGTAGATTTTTTCTTTTGTCTTTCGGGCTTCGTAATAGCATACGCCTATGATCAAAAGATCAAGGGAATGGGATTGGGGCATTTTCTTAAGCTTCGCCTCATTCGCCTCCATCCTTTAGTTGTCATAGGTTCGGTTATTGGACTGATCGCTTTTGTATTCGACCCGTATAGTAATCTCTATCAACAGTACGGCTTAAAGAATGCTATACTGATGTTTCTTTCCGGAAGTACATTAATCCCTTATCCCCTGGTACAGGAACGCTATTTTAATTTATTCCATCTTAATCCGCCCACCTGGTCATTGTTCTGGGAATATATGGCCAACATCTTTTATGCCTTATTATTTTACAGGTTGAAGAAATATGGTTTGCTGCTGTTAACCATTGCTGCAGCATTTCTTCTTGGTTACGAATCTTGCAAGTCGGGATACATTGGTGTAGGCTGGAGTGGTGATAATTTCTGGGGCGGTGGTGTACGGGTACTCTACTCCTTTTTGGCGGGAATGTGTGTGTACCGTTTTAAATGGATCATACATAACCGGCTTGGATTTACTTTTCTTAGTATTTTACTATTAGCTTCTTTGGTGGTACCTTATACAAAAGGAACCGCTCCTGTTGTAGATGCTTTAATCGTCATTCTTTATTTCCCTTTAATAGTAGCCCTGGGCGCCGGCATATCATTGCAGGGAAGGGCGAAAAAGATCTGCGAATTTTCAGGCGCTATTTCCTACCCATTATATATGGTTCATTACCCCATACTATGGTTGTTCTTAAGCTACCTGGAGAAACATCCGCTTTCGATGGATCAAATGTGGGTAGTGATTCCCGTTGGCACTTTACTACTCATCACATTTTCTTACATTATTATGATCGGGCTGGATATTCCCATCCGGAAATATTTAAAAAGAAAATTGGGTTAGGTAGGTCTGTAAATGGTTGTCTACTCAACAACTTTTTGTTTTACTTTTTTGAAAAGATTTTTAACCTCTTTAGCCTTTCCCCTTGCCATGTTTTCGTTATCGCCTGAATCTTCGTTCCCTTCCTGTTGCCTATTGTCACCTACATTACCCTTTCCGGATGACGCAGCGACATCTTTGTATCGTGTCATCGAAGTTTTATCTTTCGCAATAATTTCTCCCGCCAGCCATTGTTTTACAAAACCGGTAACCACATCATTCACTTCTTTACCAGCCCTGTAAATCACCTTCCACTTCACAGGCTTGGCTTCATAAGCCGGATTAACAAATGTGCGGCTGCTGCCCGAACCTGTTATTTCCGCTTTAAAGTCAACAGTTGCTGCTAATGCCAGGTACTCCTGCAAACGTTTCTTCACCAGTATCGCCGGATCAGCCGGGTACATTTTCTCCCATTGTGTTTTATTAGGGGTGGGATCTTTTTGGCGCTGTATCTGCAGTTTCTGTTCAGCGATGGCTTTTCTGGCTTCAGCCAGCTGTTGTTGGGTCATGTAGCCCGCTGCCTGCGTCAGTGCTTTCTCTGCCTGCACTAAGCTTTTTTCAGTATTTTGAACTTCTGCCGGGGATAGCCTTGGGGGTTCCGAAACCGGCTTTGTTTTAGCCCGTAGCTCTGCGTATGCTTTAATAAACTCCTCACTGTTGATGTATTCTCTTACATATTGGCAAACATCTTTGGTTACTGCTGCCTTATCACCTGCAACCATGCTTTTCAGGTTGCGTATATACGGCACCTTAAATGACTTCAATTGTGCATCTAAAGAGCTACCTCCTGCATCTTCTACCAAATCGTTTCCAATAGGTGTAGCATAGAAATTTCCTACCAGGTTTTTTAAAATATGGCTTTGAGCATTGCTGTGCTTTATACCCAATTCATTAATAATATCCCTGGCGATAATAAAAGCCCCTGTACTCAATGCGAGTATCAATAATAGTGTAGAGTGGATCAGTTTCATAACTTTCTTTTTGTTCATTGATACAATAAGTTTAAATAAACGACTCAATACCTATCATTCCTGAAGTATCGGTGCGGATAAGCTTTGCAGCCGGCTGATCATAAATACTCCATGCTTCTCCAGTTACCGGCTAACTACTTTAATGGTTTTAGAATAGGTTTTTACGTCATCTTTATCGGTTTGTGCAACCCTCACGAATACATCATTCCGGCTGACATCCAAAAGATCGTTAGCGGATTTGTTGCAGGCAAAGAATGCCCATATTAGTAATAATGAAAGCAGGTATAGGCGTCTCCAAAGCCTGCGGCTGCCACAGCTTAGCAACGAGAATAAAATAAATATGGAAGCTCCAATAGTCCCCGTGTAAGTGCGCGCAAAGCGATATTGAATCGGAACACCGGAATTACCGTTCTCTGCCTGCGTTACTATCTTATCGCTGATAATAGTAAAAGAATTGCCGTCTGCCGATGCTTCTACCTGGAAATAAGCGTTATTGGTTTCGGCCTGCGATATCCAATTCACGGTTAATAGGCCATTGCTAACAGAAGCCTCTACCGCGCCAAAAATTACGGGCAGCGCTATGGGCTCATCTCCGGCTTTCAGCCAGAATCCGCTAAACCCCGTTGTAAAAAAAACAACTTCCCAACGGTGAGCAACATTATCCCAAACAACTTCCTGCGGATGGATCGTTACAGGAGCTCCCGTATACTGGTTGATTACCCCGTTGCCATTACCACTTCTCTTTTCAATGTAGATATTTCCCCTGTAATTGCGGCTATCATTGGTATCAACCGGTAACAGTATTTTAGGCCGTGTAGCATTGTAGCTGTCAAAATCCTCCTGGTTAAAAAATAAGGTAATTCTTGCGGTTGCAGTGGATGGATTATTCTGGGGCAGGATATCATAATGTCGTCTTACATACCTTCGGTCCTGTGTTTCATCTACCCAAACTCTTGCTGTGGTAAGCCCGTTCAAGGGATCAGGTGCATGGGTTGTATAGATCATGGCAATAGCCGTATTGCATCCTGATAAATAATAGTTATAGTTACCATCGGCTGTTTGACTAACCGTTGCACTACTGTTGCCTGAAGGTATGAGGCCAGGTATTTGTGGCCCCTCGGAGATCTCAACAGATACGGTTGTTTGTTCATGTCCGCTGGTCACCAAACAGGTGTATGTTCCGGCTAACAGATTATTGACTTCGGCGGTTCTCAGGTTGCCCGGGGTCCATAAATAAGTGTAAGTGCCGTCACCTCCCGAAGCAGTAACCCGGGCAGTGCCATACCCCTGAAAGCAGGTAATATCCGTCTTGCTTATTTCGGCATTCACCGGAGCTGTCCAGCTGATAATAACCCGGCCATTACCACCGCTCCTGGAATCTCCGCCCCCGCCTCCCGGGGCCTTACCGCTGGT
>JBCNOR010000418.1:0-5000 GCA_039593785.1 Niabella sp.
ACCTCTTTTCGCAGCATGTTATTGTATTAATTTTTCAGGCTTTGCATATCAATCACGAACCGGTAACGCACATCACTTTTCAGCATTCTTTCGTAAGCCTGGTTGATGTCCTGCATTTTGATGAGTTCAATTTCTGACACGATATTATGCTGGCCACAGAAATCCAGCAGTTCCTGTGTTTCGGCAATACCGCCGATCAAAGATCCTGCAATCGATTTCCTGCCTAATACCAATGGCGCTGTATTCAGCATGGGTTCAAGGTTGCCCAGGAAGCCAACCAAAACTAAAGTGCCGCTGGTATGCAGCGTCTGTACATAAGGATTCAGATCATGTACATAGGGTACCGTATCAATGATCAGGTCGAACTTACCTTTTACAGAGTTCATCTGTCCCGCATCCGTAGAAATGATCACATTGTCTGCTCCTAATGATTTGGCTTCTTCTGTTTTTCCAGCGCTTCTGGAAAACAAGGTAACCTCCGCACCCAGTGCATGTGCCAGCTTCAAAGCCATATGGCCTAGTCCGCCTAAACCTATTACAGCCACCTTACTACCCTCTTTTACTTTCCAGTGTCTTAAGGGAGACCAGGTGGTAATGCCCGCACAAAGAATGGGTGCTACTGCTGCCAGGTCCAGGTTTTCAGGCACTTTTAAAACGAAATGCTGGTCTACCACTACTTTTTCGGAGTACCCGCCAAAAGTATGTCCGCCGGAATGCCTGTCTTTTCCATTATAGGTTCCGGTAAAGCCATTCAAACAAAATTGTTCCAGGTCTTGCTTACAATTGTCGCAGGTTTTACAGCTGTCCACCATGCAGCCTACTGCTGCCAGGTCCCCGGCTTTAAATTTGGTCACTTCGCTGCCTACTTTGGTAACCCTGCCTACAATTTCGTGTCCGGGAACAGAAGGATACTTAGAGCCGCCCCAGTCGTTACGGGCGGTATGCAGGTCAGAGTGACAAACGCCACAATATAATATTTCAATTTCCACGTCCTGTGGGGTTACATCACGGCGATCAATATTCATTGGCTGCAGATCTGCATCAGCAGCTTCGGTGCCAAAAGCTTTTACATTAGTACTCATGTAGTGGATGGTTTATTGTTAATGGTGAATAGTTTATAGCAGATGGCTATAAATAATAAATTTAACTAACAAGCGAACGGTTACAAAGTTGACAGGAGTATTGGAAATAAAAGCTACCTCGTTGCAAAAAAGCGGCCTGGTAAAAACCACGTTATGTGTGCGCCGGGTATTCTAAGTAGGGACCATATTTTACTGCCACCATTTTTTGAAGGTTTGCAATGTGTCTTTTAGGTGCACCACTTCGCCGATCATGGGCGTCATAAGTTTGATGCTGTCTTTTTCGGCTGCTTTGGAAATGTTTTCCAGGGGTTCGCTCCAGGCATGCATGGCCAATGCGTATTTGGAATTGTGAACGGTGAACAGTCTTTTAGGATCGAGGTCTTTGACTGCCTTTACAAGGTCTTCGGGTACGAGGTGAATATATTTCCAGGCATCATTATACTGTCCGTTTTCCAAAATAGCCAGGTCGATGGTTCCAAACCGTTGTTTAATGGCAGTATAATGGCTATCGTAACCAGAGTCACCACCCAAATAAATATTACCGCCTGCGGGAGACTGTAACATAAAGGAGGCCCACAAAGACTTATTGCGGGTAAAGCCACGACCAGAAAAATGCCGGGCAGGTAGAGCAGTGATGGTAAACCCATCTACCGAAGTTTGTTCATTCCAATCCAGCTCTACTATTTTATTTTTGTCAAAGCCCCAATATTCCAGGTGCTCCCCCACTCCTAAGGGGCAAATCACTTTGCCTACCCGGTTCTTCAAATTGGTCATCGTTTCATAGTCCAGGTGATCCCAATGGTCGTGCGTAAGTATCAATACGTCTGCATCAGGAAGGTCTTTGGGTTGGTAGGTAGAAGCGCCATTAAAGGCTTTATTAAAAGCTGACAAAGGCGAGGCTGAAACCAATACAGGGTCAACCAGGAACTTTTTGCCGGCTATCTGCATATATAAAGATGAGTGGCCCATCCACACCAGGGCATCTTCTATGCCTAAACCATTTAAATCGGTTTTTATACTGGGAATGTCTTTTGAGGGGCGGAGGTCTTTTACTTTTTTAAAAAGAAAATCGTATAAGACGCCGGTATAGCCTCTGTCTGAAGAAAGGTTGGGGGTGGAACTTTGATTCTGAAAGGCGCCATCACGATAGTTGGGAGATTTTTTGATCCGCTCCAGCCGTTCACCCGAAGGGGCTTTGCCAAAGCTTTTTTGATTTACAAAGATCATCACCGCCGCAATGATGATGACAATGGCGGATAACAGCACCCACATTATTTTTCGCAATTTATTTTTTAAAGAAATCTTCATTACGGTTGATTCGCGCTAAGCTATTGTTTAAATATGCTTATTTTAAACGAAGACGGCCATAACAAAGATTTACTTTAAGGTATTGCCAAAGACGATAGACGCGGCAAGGTAATATTCACAGGGCAGCAACCGGCCGGTAAAAAGCTATTGAACAAAGAGCATATAAGTGGCTCCGCTAAACGTTTTAGTGATTTTATTGCCATTTTCTTCTCGCTCGGTATTATCTGTATGCGAAAACTCCACCTGGTACTTGCCGCTCCATAAAGGCGTAAAACTAATTTCACCTGCGTCATTGGTGTACAAGGTTTTGCTCCAGCCATTAGGCGCAAAAACCTGTACTTCTTTTTTTGCTGCGGGTTTACCTTCAAACAAAGCGATCACTTTAACTTCTTTATTGACGGTAGCTGCAGCTGCATCTTTTGCTGACAGGCTGATAAAGTTTTTATTAAGCACAGGTTCATTTCCTGTATCAGCTTTACCTACTTTAACAGTGGCGCTGCTGAAATAATGGATCTTGGTACCATGATACAGATCTTTTACCGGGTGTTGCAGGGTAATAGTGTAGACGCCTTCCTGCTTAGGCGTAAAGCTGCTTTTATAATGGTCTGTGCCAATAGCTGTAGATAATGTTTCGGTAGAGCCATCCGGAGCAATGGCAATAATTTTAAAATCTTTCAGGTCGGAGAACCATTTTTCAGCAGCTGTAATATCTTTATCGGCGTATTCACCAAAAAATACTTTTATTTCCTGGGCTTTGTTTTTTAGGCCGGTTGGCAGCGTTTCAATCCAGATCGCATGTGCCCAGGTTAGCTGGCATAGCAATAATGTTACTAAAGACAATAATACTTTTCTCATCAAAATAAGTTTTTCGCGAAAGTATCACCGGCTATACCCCGGATGTTTACTAAATGCGGAAAACTTTCTTACTAAAAAGGGAAAATAGGGCTATCTCACCACGATATTGTATTTCATTAAGAGTCCGGGTAATCCCTCTTTGGAGAACCTGGCTTTTTTGATCTTATTCCTGTCCGGATCAATAATATAATTATAAGCCGTGCTCAGGTCGGCCTTTTCAAGTAAAGTGTTATCAAAAGTAGCTCCTTTAAGGTCACAGTTGGTAAAAGAAGCCCCGGTCAGATCGGTATCGGTAAAATCAATTTCATGTAAGATGCAATCGTTAAATACGGTGTTCTTAATTTTCAGTTTATAAAAAGAAGACAGGTTGAGGGTGCATTGCGTAAACGATGCAGAAAAAAGAAAGTCGCTGCAGCTTTCAAAATGTAAGCCCATCATTTTACAATGATTGAACTGCACATCCCTGATAATGGCTTCTGCTAACCGGGCATTGCTGATATTGCAATGACTGAATACACAATCAATAAATGATACCTTACCAAGATTGCTGTTAGAGAAGTTACAGTTGTGAAAAGTGCAGCCCTCATATTCCCCTAATGCCAGTGGTAAACCGGTATAGTCAATGTTTTCATAAGTAGCGTCTGTAAAATACTTTTCCATAAACGGAGATTAAGGCCGCAAAAATCGGTAAATAAAAGTAAAAGTATCAGCTCTCTTTACTTCTTAAACGGGCTTCTTCCAGGTCCAGCTCCCTTTCTTTTTCCCGTATCAGCTCTTCATCAAAAGTGCGGTTAGCCAGGTATTTAGCCAGTTCTGTTCTTTTTAGCTGAATCAGCTCCAATAGCATTTTTTTTAACCGGGGTGTAGATTTTTGATAGCTCTTCGCGGTGCCGGTTTCGATGTTTTCCAGCTTTTGTTTGCTGAGCTGTATCATGCGCTCATACCGGTGATGCACTGCTTTAAAATGTTCATCTTTTATTAAGTCTTCTGCAAAATGATGGTCCAGGTAACTGAGTGTGGCCTGTGCCAGGTTTAACTTGATCAGCTGTTCGCTTTTCTTTTTTTCGATGGCCTGTTTATCTTCTATTTTAAGCCATTTTAGTAAGGGGCCGATTGTAAGACCAGGCAGGACCAGTGTTATGAGTATCACTACAAAAGTGATAAAGAGTATCAGGAACCGGTAGGGAAACATTTCTTCTTCCTGAACAAAAAAAGGAATGGATAAAGCTGCGGCTAATGATACCACACCCCGCATGCCGCACCAGGAAATGAGGAAGGCTTCTTTATTGGTGAGTAATTCATCTTGAAGCGGCTTTCGTTTATTAATAAGTATCCGGAAATAATTAATGCTATATACCCATATAACCCGTATAGCAATAACAGCCAGGCTAATGATCACCCCATAAAATAGGGCGTCCCTGATGGTGTTATTGGTAAAGTGCCTGGAGAGATAAGGCAGTTGCAGCCCGATTAATATAAAAATAAATCCATTTAATAAAAAGGTTAATGTATCCCAAACGCCATTAATATTCAATCGCGAGCTATAAGTTAATATCCGGTGCGAATGATAGCTGATGAATAATCCGCCGGAAACAACCGCCAATACACCTGAAAAGCCCAGGTGCTCTGCCACGAGATACATTACAAAAGGGGATATTAATGTAAGAGCGGTATCAATGGCGGTGGTGGTAGGGAAAAAACGGTGGATCAGGTAAAGCAGACCACCGATCGCCAGGCCCACAAATATTCCTCCCA
>JBCNOR010000419.1:0-4999 GCA_039593785.1 Niabella sp.
GTAACCGGAGGGAATATGCAGCACATCCAGTTTTTGCTGATCGATGATGTACTTGCGACAGGGTAAATCAACCGAAGGGTGCTCCCAGTTATCAACTGCTATCGTATATATTTCAAAAGCCCCCCGGGTAGCCAAGAACCATCTCTGCTCAATGCGGTGCCCCTGCCAGCCACGCACTGGCTGCTCTACACTATTTTGAAGTAAGTAAATGCGCTTCACCATTGCGCTGTTAAAGTCATTATTATACCGCAGCGCTCCACGCTGGTCCTGGTGACAGGCTCCCGGTATGATCGTTGGTAGCTGCATCATTACACGGGATAATGTACTACGTTGGCTTCTTTCAAAATATCTTCCCTGATCACCGGCAACTTTTTAAGCAGTTCCTTCATGCCTTCTACATCAAGGCGATGGGTGTTATGCGAATGGTACTCCTCCATTAAAGTTTCCTTGGTATTGCCTTCAGAAAAATATTGCTCATAATTCAGATCACGGGTGTCGGCCGGTATCCGGTAGTAATTTCCCATATCTTCTGCCTTCAGCATATCCTCCCTGTTCACCAGGGTTTCATATACTTTTTCGCCGTGCCGGGTACCAATAATTTTTATTTCGCTGTTCGAGCCATACATTTCCAGCAATGCCTTGGCCAGGGTATATATGGTAGCGCCGGGAGATTTTTGTACAAACAGATCGCCTTGCTTCCCATTTTCAAAGGCGTACAAAACCAGGTCTACCGCATCTTCCAAAGTCATCATAAACCGGGTCATTTCCGGGTCGGTAATAGTAAGAGGTTTGCCCGCTTTGATCTGGTCTATAAACAATGGAATAACGGATCCCCTGGACGCCATCACATTTCCATAACGGGTAGCGCAGAAGATCGTTTTACTGTCGTCCAGGTTGCGGGAACGCGCCACGGTTACCTTTTCCATTAGCGCCTTCGACATGCCCATTGCGTTAATAGGATAAGCGGCTTTATCGGTGCTTAATACTACTACTCTTTTAACACCATATTTCTCCGCCGCATTCAGCACGTTGTCGGTACCCAATACATTGGTCTTTACGGCCTCTAAGGGAAAGAATTCGCAGGAAGGCACCTGTTTTAATGCAGCCGCATGAAAAATATAGTCGACGCCGTTCACCACTGTTTCAACACTGGAAAGATCGCGCACATCGCCCAGGTAAAATTTAAGCTTGGCGTTATTATAACGTTTCCGCATATCATCCTGCTTTTTCTCATCCCGGCTGAAAATTCGTATTTCTTTAAAATGATCTGTTTCCAAAAAGCGGTTCATTACCGCATTGCCAAAAGATCCGGTTCCACCGGTAATCAAAAGTATTTTATTTTGAATTTTCATATATTTATCACTGGTTATATGCTTGAGAAAAGGCGTTCTTTCTCAGTTCTTGTAGGGTAATTTATCAGTACTGCTCTGTAAACCCCTTTAAAAACGAACAAACTGCCTGCAGATACACCCAAAACGCCAAACTTGTCAATCACAGATTTGATATCATCCAATGACCCCGCCCCACCCAAAACAGTCAACGGTATATGCAATACTTCGCGGATCTTTTGAATCAGGTTCATATCATATCCTTTCATCTGGCCGTCCTGGTCGATAGAATTGATAACGATTTCTCCTACCCCTAAATCCTGTAAATGCTTAGCAAATTGTATTGGGTTTTTGCCGGTTCCTTTCCTGCCATTATTGATATACACTTCATATCCGCCGAGCAATTTCTTTTTTACATCCAACACCACCACCACGCTCTGTACACCAACAATATCGGCTATTTCCTTTAGCAGGCTTTCGTTGTTGATTACTGCAGCGCTAATAGCGATCTTTTCAACACCGAGATTGAAAATACGTTGCGCCTGCGCCGCCGATTTAATACCGCCTCCATAACACAAGGGCATCCGGCATTCTGCTGCCAGGTGCTCTATCATTTTATAATCGGGTTCGCGGTTTTCGCCCGTGGCATCAATGTCCAGCACCATCAACTCATCTACTTCTTTTTCATTAAAAATGCGCACCGCGTTTATGGGATCGCCCACATACTTCGGATTTTTAAACTGAACCGTTTTTACCAGCCCTTTATCGTGTACCAATAAGCAGGGAATTATCCTGGGCCTGAGCATATTATAATTTTGAAAAATTTTCTAATAACCGGATACCATAGCTATGGCTTTTTTCCGGGTGAAACTGAACACCAAAAATATTGCCGGAACCGGCTGCACAGGTGAAATTATCGCCATAATTAGCGGTAGCGGCAATATTCTCTGCATTATTACATACAAAATAATAGGAATGCAGAAAGTAAAATAAGGGAGCTGATTCCAACCCTCTAAAAATTGAGATATTGGGAACCGGCTGTACATCATTCCATCCCATATGCGGCAAATTAATGCCCTTGTTTTCAGGGAACTTTTTTACGGTTGCGTCGATATATCCCAGCCCGGGGAGCTTACCCTCTTCGCTTGAGTTAGCCAATATCTGCATGCCTACGCAAATGCCTAACACCGGCTTCTTTTCTTGTTGAACCATGCGGTCGAGCGTTTCTCGCATGCCAGATTGATTCAGCTTTTCGATAGCATAATCGAAGGCGCCAACTCCCGGTAAAATGATCTTCTCAACCTGTTCCAGTTCCGCACTGTTTTTTAATATTTGTATAGGAATGGCCAGCTTCTTGTAAATATTTACAAACGCATTTAAATTACCTACGCCATAATCTACAATTCCTATCATCTGAATAATCTTTTTTCGAGGCCTAGTGTTCTCATCACTTTAGAACCCAGTTTTATGATCTTATACTTATTCTTATAATCATGAAAAGTTTTATTAGGCTCGTCAAATATCTCACGAAGTCCCCCAACTGTCAATCCTAATTTGTTCGCCACATATTCAAACTCCTGCAACAGTGTTTGCTCATCCAGCTCTGGTCTTGAAATCCGATCCAGGGCTTCATCCCGGGTCATCTGTCCGGTTAATACCAGGCTGGAGAAATGCGCCCGTCTTTTTTCGTAGCCAAATTTCCGGGGCAACCAGTAATCTTCATAAAAACGGGTAAACCTGGATTCATGATGCTTGTGTTGAAAGGGCTCCCATCCATATTTTTCCTGCAACAATTTCTCAGCATCGTTTTTAATATAGGGAACCAGGTTCAGCGGCTTAAAAACCTCCATGCCCAGGGCATATTTATAATAAATTTTATAAGTTAAAATATCAACCAGCGGAAAAGTTTTCAATGGCCTTTTGCCGAATTTATTATGAATATCCTTCACTAAAGTGGTGTCTATCCCCGGGAATCCCCCCCACTCTTCCGGCTCTCTGCAACACTCGGTAGAGTAATTAGAGCCGGTAAGCACGTAATTTATTTTATGTTCACGGGCAAATTTATATAAGGCAGAAAAGAAAGCATAATCCTGCGGAAGATCCTGGTCTGAAATCTGGGATTTGAGAAAAGCTACCTGCAGGTCTTTCATTTCCTCCCAATTGATCACCTCAGTGTACAGGTCGAGATTAAGCCCATTGATCAGTTTTTCTATATTTCCTACCGCTCTATCCGTGTTCCATCCTGCATCTACATGAAATATCAGGGGGCGAATACCCATAATCTCTTTTGCTACATAAGCGGCATAAGAGCTATCCAGGCCACCGCTCAACCCTATGATACAATCAAAATCTTTGTTTTTGCTGGTTTTTTTTATTTTTTCAGCAATTTTCATTAATTCGTTATAGCCCCTTTCATCGGTGTGCCAGTTGGGCTCAATGGTTTCTTTAAAATTAGTATAATAGTCGCTTTCCCCTTTTTCGTTGAAAATGATATTAGGGTCTGATGTGTCCATTATGGTTCGAGTACAGATCTGATAAGGTCTTTGCATAAAATTTAAATAATCATAGAAGTAATGCGGCAAAAATAACGTTTCTGAGCGAGTTAAAGGAATGCTTAAAACAACGTTTAGTCTTAGTTTTAGCTAAAATTGCGGCTACATTTTTTGATCTAGTCCCAATCCTGTCTCAATATGCTCAAAACCAGGTATCATATTAGAAAGAGCTTCCACAAGGTTTTTTTTGTCGGCATTTTCGGAATTAAATACCTTTTTCAACTGATCAATCACTCCGTTCAGTTCTTTTATATCCCTTCTATCCGCATTCTTTACCACGCCAAAAGCCTGATAGGAAAGCATATCTAATTCTTCCTTATCAGTATAAAACTCCTCATATAGCTTTTCTCCGCTGGTGTTGCTTGAAAAAAGATAAACCGGGTATCTGCCATCTTTAATATTTTTCACTGCCGCCTTAGCCTGTTGTTCACTGTTGCAGATCTCCATTTCGTAACCAATGGTTTTAAGAAACGGAGCTACGATATCGGCAAATTTTACCATTGCCTCCTCATCCAGTTTTGGGAAAAAAATGTCGCCGGAGCTTCCCAATATGCAAGCACAAAGACAAATCTGGCCTGATTCATCGGGTGAAACAAAAAATCTCTTCACATCGGATGGGCAGGCCAAAGGCTGTTGTTTCAAAACCCTGTCGATAAATCCCGCTAAAAGACTTCCATTTGAGAATGCAACATTTGCAAAACGGGCCGTAGTAATTTTTATTTTTTCTGAATAGGCTAAAATCACCTCCTCCATTAATTTTTTACTGGCACCCATTACATTAACCGGGTTGGCAGCTTTGTCGGTTGAGACGCAGAAAAAATGTTTGGGAGGAAATTCCAGTAAAAGATCCAGCAGCGCTTTTGCCTTTATAACATTGTTGTCTACCATCGCTTCAATGGAAAAAATATCCTTTTCAGAACGAACATGTTTGTGCGCTGCGAAGTTGGCTACTATATCAAAGGGCCCTTCCTGTTTAAATATTTTCTTAAATACAGGATCACTGAAATTAACGGGGTAGGTCTTAAAATCTTCCGGTAAAATAATCTCATTTCTGCTACGGCAATCTCGCACCAATTCAGTTAGCCCGTTCTCATTGATATCAACAACGATCAATTTAGC
>JBCNOR010000042.1:0-15143 GCA_039593785.1 Niabella sp.
ATGGTTTTTTATGGTATTGCAAGCATGTATAAATTTTTATATTTAATTGAATTGTTTGTTTTTTAGACTTTTTATATATATATTCCATTTTTAAAGCAAACCAGTCCGGATTATGACCCTATCGAAAATTTTAGAATCCTACCATACACAGTCCAATGTTTGGGATGAGCTGATGAGCCAGACTGGTGTTAGAGAAAGTTATCTGCACCTGGTTAAAACGCTCGAAGGGCTTTCAACCGAGGAAATGGGCAATAAAGACGAGTTAGCCAAGAAACTCTTCATGACGCAGGGAATTACTTTTACAGTTTATAGCGACAATGAAGGCGTGGAAAAAATATTCCCATTTGATATTATTCCACGCATAATAGAAGCAAAGGAATGGGCGATTATTGAAGCTGGTGTAAAGCAGCGGCTGAAGGCATTAAATATTTTCCTGAAAGATGTATACCACCAGCAGTTTATAATAAAAGATGGCATTGTTCCCGCCAAATTAATTTATTCCTGTCCCTTGTTTTTGCGGGAAATGATGAATGTAAATGTACCCTTCGATATCTATTCCCATATATCGGGTATTGATCTGATCAGGGATGCCGATGGCAGCTTTTATGTATTGGAAGATAATTTAAGAACGCCTTCGGGTGTCTCTTATATGCTGGAGAACCGGAGTATTACTTTTAGAATATTTCCTGATTTGATACCACGCAATAATGTACGCAGGGTGATAGAGTACCCCTCCTTATTGCTGAAGAATTTGCTGGGCCTGGCTAACCGGCAAACCAGTAACCCCACCGTTGTTTTACTAACCCCAGGCGTGTACAATTCGGCTTATTTTGAGCATACGACATTGGCACGCCTGATGGGTATTGAATTGGTGGAAGGGCGTGACCTGGTGGTGGAGAATCATCATGTGTACATGAAAACCACGAGTGGGTTACAAAAGGTAGATGTTATTTATCGCCGGGTGGATGATGAATTTATTGACCCGCTTACTTTCCGGCCGGATAGCATCCTGGGTGTGCCGGGTATTTATTGGGCTTACCGGAAAGGTAATGTGGCTATCGTAAATGCTATGGGTAACGGGGTTGCAGATGATAAAGCGGTATATTCATACGTGCCTGATATGATCCGTTATTACCTGAACGAAGAGCCGATCCTTAAAAATGTGCCTACTTATGAGCTGAATGTACCGGAGAACCGCTCAATGGTTTTTGCCAATATGAGCAATATGGTGATTAAGAAAACGAACGAGTCGGGTGGCTATGGTATGCTGATGGGAAATAAAGCTACCGAGGAAGAAATGGAGGAATATAAAAAAGCTATTTTAGAGGACCCCAGGAATTTTATCGCGCAGCCCATTATCAACCTGTCTTCATCACCCTGCTATATCGATGGTAAATTACAGCCCAGGCGGGTTGACCTGAGGCCTTTCGCACTTTATGGTCCGGACGGGATCAATATTGTGCCCGGTGGGTTAACACGGGTTGCACTGCGGGAAGGTTCCCTGGTCGTTAATTCTTCACAAGGTGGTGGCAGTAAGGATACCTGGGTACTGGGAGATTAAAATTCTGAATTTAAAATTTAAAGTTTAAAATGTTAAGTCGTGTTGCAGAATCGGTGTTTTGGTTGGCGCGCTATATGGAAAGAACAAACGGGTTGTTAAGGGTATTGCGAACCAACTATATTGCATCGCAGGATGAAATGAGAGAGTATAACTGGAAAACAGTGCTGCAAACTTATGGGTATCTTGATGCTTCTGAAATCGAACCTATTCAGAATGACTCGCGTGCCGTATTAAATTATGTAATGCTGGAGCGGGATAACGATGCTTCGCTTATTAATAATATTACCCGCGCCCGCGAAAATGCCAAAGCCGTGCAGGATCACATTACAAAAGAGATGTGGCATGCACTTAATGGTTATTATTTGCTGATCAGGGAGGCCGGTATTCAACGTACTATTAAGTATGGAGACCCGATAACGGCGTTGGATGCGCTGCTCAAACACGGACTTTTTTTGTACGGAACCATTAATGTTACAATGTCGCGTGGCGAGGCCTATAATTTTTTAAATGTGGGTCTTTATGTGGAAAGGGCCGTTATTACAACCGATGTTACAGATATAAAACTCAAAGAAATAGGCTATAATATGGCCAATGAAATGGCTGCACCTTCGCTCAGGTATCTTCTGTATTCGCTCTCGGGTTATGAAGCTTATTTAAAATCGTCGCGCGGTATAGTTGAACCTGATACTATTATCAAGCAAATATTGTATGACGAAGATTTTGTTCACTCTATTTTATACTGTACTTCGCATATCAGCCGTTACTTCAAGCGATTATACGCGCAAAGCATACCCGAAAGCTATGAGCAGGTAGACTTTTTGATAGGAAAGGGTTTGAATAATCTTAAATATAGTTCCTGTAATTTAAAAGACGGGGAAAACATCAGGAGCCTCCTGGCGCAAACCCGGGGCGACCTGCACAATATAGCCCGTGCTTTTAACAAGCATTATTTCGGGTATAATTAGAGCACTGTATACCAGCATATATATTTCTATTTGACAAAATAAAATTTTGATATTAGCATTGCAGCACCAAAACGTTTCAAATATTAGGAATGCCATCATTTAAGATCAAACATATCACACGCTATTCTTACAGTAGCCCGGCAGTTGAATGTACGAACCAGATCATGTTATATCCTATACAGGATGCATTACAAAACCTGGTAAGTCATAAAATAACCATTACCAAGAATCCCGGAGTAGAAATTTTCGTAGATTATTTCGGTAATAAATTGGGGATGTTTTCTATTGTAGAGCCTCATAACGAGCTATTGATCTCATCCGAAGCAGAAGTGATTACACAGGAAGTTCAGGCGCCGCAAAATGAGCTGCCAGCTGGCGACCAATGGGCGCGTTTGTTAACGATGCAGGAACAGTTTCCCTATATTGACTTTATGCAGCAGGAAGCTTTTGAAAGCGCAGACGAACTGCAACTGTTTTTAGAAGGAATGTTTGATAGCGCCAAAACGCCTTTTGAGAATGCACAAAATTTTTCAGAGTATATATATAAGAACTTTGAGTACAAGCAAGGCATTACCAGCGTAGAAACAAAAGTGGATGAAATATGGAAATTGAAGGCAGGTGTATGCCAGGACTTTGCTCATGTTTTATTATTAATGCTGAGGCGGGTGGGGGTTCCGGCACGTTATGTTAGTGGCTATATCTGCCCCAAGAATCACGAGCTCAGGGGCGAGGGTGCTACTCATGCCTGGGTGGAGGCTTATTTGCCGGATTATGGATGGATAGGCCTTGATCCTACTAATAATTGTATTGCAAGCGACCGGCATATCAGGTTGGCTGTCGGAAGAAACTTCTCCGATGTTACTCCTGTAAAAGGCACCTATAAAGGCTCCTCCCATCATGTATTGGAGGTATTGGTTTCTATTGATAACAGAACGGTTGCTCCTATTGAGGAAACGGGTAGCCAGCCGGCTTTCAGCTATAAATCAGATAAGCCGGTTCCATCAACAAGAACCAACTCCTATCGCTTTTATATGGAGCAAATGCAGCAGCAACAGCAACAATAATAATAAACCTTGTGATAATAAAGTAATAGCCGTCTTCAAAGGTATTTTGCAGGCGGTTTTCTTTTTAGGCAGTACCATTGGTTAGTTTTGACTAGAGGAAGCCATGCAATAGTTTTTTATTGATATATTTATGCGATCATGACGTATCGTGAGTTGATTCTTTAACTTTTAAATTAAAAAACCAAAGAAATGAGTGTTCAAAGAATAGAGCAGAATCCTCGTATGAGTGAAGCTTCTAAAGCCGGTAACCTGGTGATTTTAGCAGGACAGGTTGCAGATGGTGAAACAGTTGCCAGCCAGGCGCAAAGCATTTTTGCAAACATAGATGCCTTATTGGAAAAAGCGGGTACGCATAAAGCCAATATTCTCTTCGCCAATATTTATCTTACCGATATTAATGACTTTGATGAATTGAATAAAGTATGGGAAGGCTGGGTAGCCGCCGACCAGGGGCAAACGCCTTCGCGTGCTACGATGCAGGTGGTGCGTTTGGCCCGCCCTGAGTGGAAGGTAGAAGTGCAGGTATTTGCTACGGTGTAGTCCTTACTTTAACAGACAAACAATAATAAAGAAGCTGTTTCAAAAAACGAAACAGCTTCTTTATTTATACATCGGTTTCCCCCGTTTCTTTTTTGTAGGCTTTAATAAAAATAGCCCCCAGGTTTTTATAAGGTGGAATATAATCTTCAAAACCAGCTACATTAGCCCTTCCTTTAAATTCTCTCCAGAAGGGGATCCAGTCGATATCGGCGCCGGTACGTAGCTTTTCTGTCAGTAAATAAAAGAAAGGCTTATTAATAGAAGTACGCCCGATTTGCTTGGATGCAATGATATGGGCATCTTCCGATTTTTTCAGGATCGAATCGATGAGGTTAAAGCCGCCGCAAGAGCCCATGAAAACAATTTTAGAAGTAGGAGCCATATAGCCGATCGTTGCTTCTGCATAATAACTATGCCCGCGGTGTATAGTAACGGTAGGATGCAAATTGTGCTCATCCAGGTAGTCGTTCAGGGCTCTCTGGGCTTTATCATCCAGTCCTTTGTTTTCATCCAGCGGGCGATTGGCATAAATGGATACTGGTTTGCCTTTGGTTGATTTAATCACCACCCATTGTTTATTGCTGCCGTCTACTTTCCAGTTGCCGCCTCCAAACATATTCAGGAACCCGTTGAAGATATTGCGTCCATCCTGGTCTCCGTAAAAGAATACCTGCGAAATCACTTCCCCGTTCTCATTAGTAAGTGTTGAAAACGGAACATTGTACACAGGAGGAATCTCCAGTTTACTGGTCAGGTCGATATGGTTGGATGAATCTGCCGACAGGAACAGGTTGTAAAGAATATCATATATAGCAATACCTTTTTTATTGTTTTCGCTGTGATTCCTGTCCAGGTTTACCTTCACATTTGCCAACATGTCCTTCGCAAGATCGGGCAGGGTTTCCGATATGCTGGCGTAAGAGTCGGCTACATCTACACCATCCTCCAGGCCATTTGTTTTTTCCAGCCCGGTTACAAATGCCTTCATCAGGTCGGTAGCATCTGCATTATTCGAGAAGCTTCCCAGGAAGTTCTTCAAAGTATTATAGGATGCGGCCTGGCTTAAAAATTTGCGGTAATGATCAAAATTGATCTTTTTTAATAGCTCATCGCCTTTTTGATTGGCTTTGCGCATCATCAGCGGGTAAACACCATTAGTATAACTGCTGGTATAAATAAGCCCGTTGGTAAGCACCGCCACATAATACAATTCTTCAGCTGTTAAAGGTTGCAGGCAACGGAACCGGACGCCATCCGACATTTCATGTAAGCCATTGATCTTGGCTACAAAATCATCTTTGGCTTTTTGCTCCAGTTTTTTCAGCAGGGCGGTATGACCCATTGCTGTATCTCCATTTAAGGCGCGCTGCGTATAATCTATTTGCGTTTGTACCAGCAGCCGGAAATATTTTACAGGGTCCGTTTTGGCCTTGTCAATATCTTCCATAGTTATTTTTCCTTTTACGATATTGTCAAGAAAAGGAAAATAGAACTGCCCGCTTTTATTAGGATTACGGGCCATTGAAACAATATGAACAATCAGTGAGTCGTCTTCTATATTCTGAATGCGGTAGCTGAATTTGTTATTGGCCTGTGCGTAATCATAGACCAGGTAAGGATATTTGTGTCCTATTGCCCTGATGAGGCTATCTGCCACCGGAGATTCGGGATATGCTTTAAGGGCTGCAAAGGCTTTTTCAGGATAGCGATCTGCGGTTTTAAGAATCATCAGGTCTCTTACCTCATTATAACCACTGTTGTCTTTAAAAACCTGGGGCTGAAGCGCTGCATTGGCTACTTCAAATGAAAGAGGCTGTATAATGGCGGCAATAGATTTTTGTTGTGTATTGGCTTCAATAAGTTGTTTGTAGGTAGCAATAACCTGCGGCAGGTAGTTGAGCGCAGACTGCCTGCTGCGGCTATAAGTTTTAACATACTTCAGAATGGTCGTCAGTCCATCCAGGTAATTAGCTTTTAAACGGGCGTCAATGGTTGAGCTGGTTTCTATTTCGTATTGCAGCCAATCCACTCTTTTGGTAGCTGCATCCGTCACTGCTGCATTTAACTGCTCATCGGCCGATACGGTTAAGATCTTGTCTGCTTTTCCATCAATAGAAAGTAAAGCTGCCTGTTCCTTTTCCAGTTTCTCATGTATGATCTGCCTGTTAATGGCAATGGTATAGGCCGGGACGGTGTCAACAATTTTAACGGGCTCCGCTATCTGCTTTTTCTTTTTTCGTCTTTGCGCATCAGCATTCACTGTAAAAAGCAATAGTGCCAAAAAAGGGAGTATCCTTTTAAGAATAGAGATAAATAAAGAATTCATAGTATAAGGTAACAGCAAATTTATTGGTATTTATAAAAATCAACCAGATAGTAGCAATAATTAAGCCGTTTTTGCAACATTTTGCCCGGTGTAAGGCAACCGGTATACCGGCTACAATATTAAATTTACATTAAGATAGGCTTAACAAAAGCCGGTTATTTCCGTATAAAACAAATTACTGTTACGTTTGCTTTAAATTATTATTAAAATGGAGAAAGGCTATAAAGTTCTAATTGCTGATGATGAGCCAGACATTTTAGAAATCCTGTCCTATAATCTTGAAAAAGAAGGATATACAGTAATTACTGCAAAAGATGGTGATGAGGCAATAGAAAAAGCCTATCAGCATAAACCCAATTTAATAATATTGGATATGATGATGCCCAAAAAAACCGGTGTACAGGTGTGCCAGGTTTTACGGGGACAAACCGCTTTTAAGGATACGCTGATCATGTTTTTGACTGCGCTGAATGATGAAGTAACCCAGGTGCGCGGTCTCGAAACCGGTGCAGATGATTATGTAAGCAAACCGGTAAGCCCTAAAGTATTGCTGAGCAGGGTTGCGGCTCTTTTAAGACGCGTACAGAAAGACAATTCAAAAGCCGTAAAAGTGGGCAATATCAGTATCGATCCGGAGAAATTCCTGGTGCAGATAGAAGATAAAGAGATCGTATTGGCGAAAAAAGAATTTGAATTACTATACCTTCTGGCCCTCAAGCCCGGCCGCGTGTTTTTAAGGAACGAGATATTAAATGCTATCTGGGGTAATGACGTGATTGTGGGCGACAGAACCATCGATGTACACATTCGTAAAATACGTCAGAAGCTGGATATGGATTGTATTACTACGGTAAAAGGAGTAGGGTATAAGTTCGAGATCTGAGAACTGTGAAGCCCTGAACTTAAGAATAGGATGAACCCAAAGAATCTGTCACCCAAGCAATTATCATTTTACACGGCGCTGGCCCTGGCGGTACCGGTAAGTATCTTGCTGTATGCAGTGGAAAAACGCTGGCTGTTTGCGGTGATCTCATTTTTGATATTACTCACCGGCGCCTACGTGCTGATCTCATTTGTACTGGACAACTTTATTTACCGTAAGATAAAGCTGATCTACAAGTTCATTTATCAAACAAAAGCCACCAAGCGTGAGGAAACTTATTATAAATATATACTGCCTAAAAAAAGTATAGGTGAGGTAACTGAAGATGTGGAAGCCTGGGCACAGGAGAATCAAAAACAGGTAGAGCAATTAAAAGCCAATGAGCAGTTCCGCCGCGAATTTCTGCAAAACCTGTCGCATGAATTTAAAACACCCATTTTTACGATACAAAGCTATGTAGATACTTTGCTGCAGGATGAGCCCGAGAACCCGGCACTGCGCAGGAAGTTTCTTGAAAAGACCGCCAAAAATGTGGATCGGTTAACTAACCTGCTCGCCGATCTGGATGAAATATCCAGCCTCGAAAGGGGGGAGCTGGTTTTGGTTAAAACGAATTTTGTAATCCAGGACCTGTTAAAAGATACTTTTGAAAGTATATCTATTAAGGCAGAGCCTAAAAGCATCCGGTTTAGTATCAAAAAGGGATGTGAGGCCCCGATTGTAGTACATGCAGACAAGGAGAAGATACGCCAGATTATATTGAATCTTTTTGAAAATGCCATTAAATATGGTAAACACAACGGCTCGATAAAAGCAGGTATTTATCGAACTGATGATAAGCGAATTCTGATCGAGATCAGTGATGATGGTGTTGGCATTGCTGAAAAAAGCCTCCCACGCATATTTGAACGTTTTTACAGAACGGATATCGGTCGCAGCATGGATGCAACGGGCAGCGGGCTGGGGCTGGCCATTTGCAAGCATATTATCGAAGCCCACAATCAAACTATACATATACGGAGTACGCAGGATGTAGGCACTACTATTGGGTTTACTTTAAGGGCAAAGAAAGATTAATTTTAGAGAATGCAGTTTCTGCTATTTGTTTTTGGAAGCCTGACTATTCGCTTATTTTCACATAAATGTCATGCATCCCGTAATCAAGGGGAAAATGTCCTCCAAGCAAAGAGAGTGTATCGCTGGTTAATTCAAAGAAGATCTTAGGCGTATATTGATTATTGTATCCCTCGAAATCGATTCTTTTGCTATACTTACCAGGTGCAAGAACCAGCCCTACAGATTCTGACGCAGAGTTGTCAGTTAAAATTTTAAAGCTTCCTGATGCAATGGTCTCTTTATTTTTGGTCATTATGTACCGCTGGTCTTGAGAAAAACTAATAGTGGTTCCATTTCCCGGAGCGTATGTTATTCCTCCTGCCATAGATCCACCCAAATTAGCCCTTAGTTCCCATTTGCCATAAAGGCCTGGAGAAAACGTTTTGGATTTGCTACAGGAAAGAAAAATACCAGTAAACAAAATGGCATAAATAGTACATCTCATAAGGGGATTATTTAGGTTCATTAATTACTATTTGTAATAACGGAAAAAATAGTTAGGGCGCAACAAGTTCCGGAAAATTTGACTGCGCTACAATACCTATCTTTACAGCAGTTGTACTGCATGGAGCTGTCAAAAAAAATAGTGCGGGCGAGAAAGAAGCAAGGGCTTACCCAGGAGGAATTGGCTGGTTTGACTAATATAACAGTTAGAACTATTCAACGAATTGAGAGCGGTGAAAGTATACCCAGAGCATTTACTATAAAGGCTTTGGCCCGGGCACTGGAAACCAGCTTTGAAGAGCTGACGAGTGAAACGCAAACCGAGCGTTTGGAAAACCAACCGGATTTGTCTCAAATCAGCAGCGATCCCGGAAACGAAAAACATTTTTTGCAAATCCTTTGCCTATCCTGCTTTAGTTACCTGGTCCTTCCCTTCGTGCATTTTTTAATTCCCATTTACCTTTTAAAGAAGCATAACCACGGCCATCCGGAAACTTTAGTGATAGGGCGAACCATTATCCGGCAGCAAATTTATTGGATCATTACACTCCATGCTTTAATGTTGCTAACCCTTGGCTATAATCTGCTTGTAGCCGCTTACTTCAATAAGGCATATTTGATCAGCTATTTACTACCGTTCTTTACCATGTACCTGCTCAATGCCTTTGTTATTATGGTAACCCTCCAGCGTGTTAATCAATTAAAATGGGCCTCCGTAAGTAGTTGATTACTATTGAATGTCGGGTAAACGTCGGGTAAATGCCGACCGGTTGTCAGTTACTTCATTATAGGTTTGTATTCAAAAAATAATACCAGCTATAATGAAGTTTTTAAACACACTACTCATTACTATCTCTCTTTTTGTCTTTCCTGTCAACTGTCTTTTAGCCCAACCGGCATCTGTTACCCAATTAGTGTTTTCTTCAAAGCAATCTGCCATTTCTTTTGAGTGGCAAGGCGATTCCGTTCATGCTAAATGGGAGGCCCATGCAGCTATGATCGTTCCGGTAAAACTAGAAGGCTGTCCCCGTACTTTTTATATGCAATTCGACCTCGGATCTCCGTTTTCACTGTTTTATAAAAATAAACTGGATGCCATCGGGGCGAAATACCCCAGCGCGTATCCTTTGCCAGAAAAGGATAACAGAATTAGTGCGTTTAATTTTTGGGTAGATCAAACACGGGTTACTGCTCATGAAATCCTGGTAAAACAATTTGACAGTGCTGTTATCGATTGGAAAAAGGAGGGGAAGGAAATAATTGGAACCATTGGAGCAGACCTGATAGACGGCAAGGTGCTGGTATTGGATTATCCGGGTAAAAAGCTGCATATTTTACCATCGGTTACCCCACGGCTAAAACGAAAACTATCGTTTTCAACTTTCACCTACATGAATAAAAGTGTACTGCTACCGGCAAAAATAGGCGCTAAAGAAACGCTTTTGTTTTTTGATACGGGTTCAAGCATGTTCGAACTGCTTACCAATAAAGAGACCTGTTTGCAATTAGCTACACCTGGTTCGCAAGCTATTCAGCATAAAGTGAATTCATGGGGCCGGACCCTGGTTGCCAATACCTATGCATCTTCCACCAACATTAACATTGCCAATATCACACTGCCGCTGCATTCGGTAACTTATATCGAAGGCGCCAGCAGCGCGCAGGTGGAGCGTATGTTAAAAGCGGGCATAGGAGGCATGACGGGAAATAAATTGTTTTTACATCATGTTTTAATACTCGATACAAAAAATCAGCAGTTTGGGGTGCTGTCGTCTCTGAGGAGAAGCGATTTGAAGTAGCAATGCTGTAAAGATTTCCGAAAATAAAAACCTGCAACGGCTAAAAGTTGCAGGTTATATCAAGTATAATTTTTAGTTGCTTGTTACAGTGGTTGTTAGCATTAGGGAAGTGATAGTGGGGCACCGTACATCACACATCTAACATCGTACACTTCTTCCTCCTATCCTTTATTCGCCAGCTGTCCACATGCTGCATCTATATCTTTTCCACGGCTGCGACGCAGTCTCACATTCACACGGTTCTTTTCTAAATGCTTCATAAACGCTTCCACTTTTTCTTCAGAAGGTTTGGTGAACTGGGCAAACTCGATCGGGTTATATTCGATCAGGTTGATCAAATCAGATGGTACCTGGCGATAGATCTTGATCAGGTCATCCGCATCTTCGATCGAATCATTAAAATTATTAAAGAGGATATACTCGAAAGTGATCTCATTCTTGGTTTGCTTATAAAAATAATTAAGCGCTTCTATCAGTGATTTGATATTATTACTGTCATTAATGGGCATGATCTCGTGCCGCTTCTTGTCCGTAGGAGCATGGAGGGATAAAGCCAGTTTAAATCTCACTTTATCGTCACCCAATTGCTTTATTTGTTTGGCTACGCCGGCTGTGGAAACCGTAATACGCCTTGGGCTCATACCCAACCCTTCAGGAGAAGTGATCTTTTCAATTGCCTTCAATACATTCCTGTAATTCAGCAAAGGCTCACCCATACCCATAAAAACAATATTGGTAAGTTTTTTATCATATACCTCTAAAGATTGCTTATTGATCAGCGCCACTTCATCAAAAATTTCGTCGAAATTAAGATTGCGTTTGCGGTCGATATAGCCGGTTGCGCAGAACTTACAGCTTAAACTGCAACCGATCTGGGAACTCACACAGGCCGTTTTCCGCTCTTCGGTAGGTATCAACACTCCTTCAGTTAAATGCCCTTCAATAGTCTTAAACCTCGACTTAATGGTACCATCTTCCGAATGTTGAACCGTGTCAACTGTGATGGAAGGAAAGGAAAAGTTATTGGCTAATTTTTCACGTAAATCCTTGCTAATGTTCGTCATTGCATCAAAATGCTGCACGGGTTTCAGCCACAGCCAATCATAAACCTGCTTTGCCCTGAATTTCTTTTCACCAATAGATAATAAGTATTGCTCAAGCTCTGCGAGAGTCAGCTGCCTGATGTTTTGTTTTCCTGCCATTTTGCAAAGATACCCAATGTTACACGTTTGAAATAATTATTGTAAGCCTGCTTCTCCCCGTGCCAATTAGCAATGTCACGGTTTCAGTGGGTATCCCGGATTTTTTAAGCTCTAAAATTCAAAGATGAATCCGATGGCAGGAACAATATTGGCCGACCGGTCATTTAAAATAACCGGGATGGCGTTGCTGCCGTTCGCAGCTACCGGCCGGCCGTCGGTGGTAGCAAACCCGGTATTATTGGCATTGCGTTCAAAAGTATAATTAGGTAAGCCGGTTGTTTTGTACAAAAGAACATTCTGGAAATCTATAAAAAGATCGAGGCTCGTTTTTTTGAAATAATATCTTTTGTCAATTCTCAGGTCCAGTTGCTGAAAAAAGGGCAGGCGCTCGGAGTTGAGTCTTGCATAATCAAGCGTACCCCGGCCGGTTGTCAGGTACGCAGCCTGCGAAGCCTGCATGTCGAACGGTGTGTAGGGCTGTCCTCCTGCAATCCTGTATTTAACGCCGATATCCCAATTACGTTTGAATTTATAACCCAGTGTGGATGCTACGATATAACCGAGATCCCAGGTAGAGCGGACAAGCCGGTTATTACTGCCCGAAAATTCTGACCGGTATAAGGTAGCGCTCACTACGTAAAATAGATGGTTCACCAATTTTTGCTGGGCATAAGCTTCTATCCCGTATACCCGTCCTTTACCTGAAGAACGGTAAACGTCATTTCCTATGGCCGAAAAATCGGTGCCGATATTGGCTATAGAAATTCCCGTAGTGGCTGATACGGGATAGTTATTATAGTCCTTATAAAATCCTTCCAGCGTAAAGCGGAAGTCATTTCTGGGTAGGTACTGCACGCCGGCTGTATAATGTATAGATTGGATATATTCCAGTTCTTTATTCACCAGCGTTCCCGAAGCATCTCTGTACCCGAGGCTGGTATAGACGGGTATTTTGTAATAGCTGCCTGCTGAAGCAGACAGGCTCCAGCTATCTGATAAGGTGTAGGCAAGGGAGAGGCGCGGCGACAGGGTTTTCAACGGGTTCATGCCGGTGGTTGTAAAGCTGTTTACATCTGATCGCAGGCCCGCTGATAGCAACAACCGGTCTTCAAAGAAGCGCTTGCTCACATGCCCGTAGGCGCCGAACTTGAAAAAATCAATGGCGGTTTGTGTAGTAATCGTTGTGGCCGGTTGTGTAGCGTTACCGGCATCCGCTGCTACTGTGTTAAATAAATCGGCGTCATATTTTACATATTGCCCAGCCAAGCCATAAGAATATTTCCAGCCATTCCTGAACTTATTGACATCCAGGCGTAGCTTATTTTCCGCTTCCCGGCTGTTCAGATCGTAGAGCAAAGCACCCGACTCTGTAGCATTGTTCTCATACCGGCGCAGGCCATTGGAAAACATATTCCTGCTCAATGCGATAGTGTAAAATCCATTATCGACCAGTCTTTTCAAAGTAGCACCTACCGTGTAGTTCCATTGATTGATCAGTGGATTGGCTCTAAGGGTATATTCAGTATTGGCATCTGAGTTGGAGGGAGCTTCCAGTTTAAACCGGTCAATAGCGCCGATGCCGATAAAATTTAGTTCTGTCTTTGGGTTGATCTTGTGATTCACTTTGTATTGAAAGTCCCAGTAATCGGGTCTTATAGGCAGATCAAGCAGGGTGAACAGGTACTTTAAATAAGATCTCCGGGCAGAAGCCAGGTAAGTGGTTTTAGATCCGGCGGGCCCTTCCAGCGTAGCTGCAAACTCACTTCCCGAAAGCCGGAGGTTACCGCCTGTTCTTTGCGAATTACCATTTCTTTGCTTAATAACAAAAGTAGAGGCAAGGGCATTGTCGTATTTACTGTCGAATGCCGATGAGGTTAATTGTATATCATCTACAAAAGATACATTAATAATACCGGTAGCACCGCCACTGGCTCCCTGGGTTTGAAAATGGTTGAGTACTGGTATTTCGATGCCATCCAGGTAATAAACATTCTCAGCCGGGCCGCCGCCGCGCACAATAATGTCGTTGCGGCTTGGCGTAGTGCCGCCACCCACACCGGGTAACACCTGTATCACTTTCGACAGGTCAAAATTACCGCCGGGGTTTACTTTAATTTCTTCAGAGGTAAGCCTTTGAGTAGATAAGGGTGTAATCATATTCGTGGCCACTACCGATTTGCCGGTCTTTACAGTCACCCCTTCCAGTAATTTCGAACTTTCCTGTAATTCGAGTTCAATAACGGTGGCATTACCTGAGCTCACAGTTATATTGTACAAGTACAACGCATCGTAATTGACTGATGTTGCGCGCAGCGCGTAGTTGCCTACACGGGCAGTAATTGAAAAAAAACCTTTTGCATCACTCACTACAGTCACAGTATCGGCGCCTTCAGCAATAATAGTAACGCCCTCCAAAACTTGTTGGGTATTTTTGTTTTTTACAACACCGTTAATATTGCCGTTGGTTTGCGAAAAACCCGAACTATAATATAATGTTAGTACTAAAACATACAATATTGTTTGATTCATAGAGGTCTTTAGTGCAAAAAAACACAATTACTGTGATATGGCCATAAGATTTGATTAATTTTGGAACAAAAACATACATTTTAATGACCAGTGTGCAATTGTTAAAGGTATTATTGGAGAAATTGGAAACGTATGAAGCCAGTGTGCCCGATAAAGAAGCGCTTACGCTTGAGGGTATGGTGGCCTCTATGGGAGTGAAGTCGGGCTTACCTGAATTGCGAAATAGTTTTATCAGCGCCGATCGCGGCCCTTTTATTGAGGAAGGAAAAACTTATCCTGATAATATTGAGCGGGTAATTGCCCAGCACTTTTTGTTTTTATACCGTTACATAAAATTTTATGCAAAAACAGCGTTGGCGGATACAACCATCAATACCATAGAGGAGTTTGGCATACTCGCAACAGCCATGCAGCAGCATACGATTCCTAAAACTGAATTAATACGGAAAAATGTGATCGAAAAGAGCAGCGGGATTGAAATTGTAAAGCGTTTGATAAAAGCGGGCTATTTGATGCAATCGGATAACCCTGATGATCACCGCAGTCAATTGATGGCGATTACCCCAGAGGGAAGGGAGGCGCTATTCAGCGCTTTTCAAAAAATGGATTTGCTAGGCATAATAGCTGCCGGCAACCTGGATGATTCCGAAAAATACCAGCTTGCAATGTTACTTAAGAAACTGGACCAGTTCCATTTTGATAACTATAACAACA
>JBCNOR010000420.1:0-4986 GCA_039593785.1 Niabella sp.
GGTAAATAATAAATCCGGGAATTAATTTGAAGCCTTTATTGATTCATGCTTCTCAATAGCCGGGATTTTGAACTAACTTTTTGTTTAAATCCATTTCCCGTTGAGGGATGGGATAGACTAACCTGTTTTCAGTAACGTTGAATGATTGCGGCAATAAATACGGGAATTTGGCTTTGGCTGTAATACCATAGGCATTCATAACTGTTATGGCCTGACCGGTTCTTATTAAGTCATACCATCTCTTATTTTCAAAAGCAAGCTCCCGCCTTCTTTCCAATGCAATAGCATTACGCAAACCGGCCTGGTCTGTTATTGTAATATTATTTGTGCTGTTTCCAAATGCACGGGTCCGTACCTGGTTCAAATAAGGCAGCGCTTCTCCCGGTTTATTGGTTTCATTCAGGCATTCAGCCAGCATGAGCAGCACATCTGCATAACGGTACAAGGTCCAGTTCTGGTCAGTGTTTTGATTTATATTAGGATAGGGGGGGTAATAAAATTTCTTGCAGAAGTATTTTACTTTTACACCTGCAGGTGGAACATATCCAACAGTGCTTACTAATTTGGATGCAATAAAATCCTGCGAACTGTTAAGGCTACCTTCAGCCACGCCAACAGAGGCATCAAGCCTTGTATCTCCTGTCTCAAATAATGCAATTAAATTGTCGGTTGGAACATTCCATCCGCCAAAACCATTTACGTTGAAGTTAACCCCTAAAAACAATGTGGTGTTGGGTGTGTTGGGAATAAAACGATAAATAAAGCTGCTGGACTGGCCGGTGGTGCCGGATTGGTATTGTACATCAAAAATTAATTCTTTATTGACATTGGCATTTTTGTTGGCCGGATTAAAAATATCCCTAAAATTCGTCATCAAGCTGTAGCCCATCGTAGCCACGCTTTGCAGCAATGGTATGGCGCTTGCATAATCCTTTCTTTGCATATAAACTGCTGCAAGCTCTGTAGCAACCACGCCTTTATTAATCCGCCCCGTTTCTCCTGCAGTAAATTTAGGCGCAGGCAAAAGGTTCAATGCATCCTTAAGGTCGCTGATAATCTGGGTGTATACTTCATCTACACTCGCACGAGCCAGGTAAGCATCATCCGTTTTTAGTATTTCGTGCAATTGCAACGGAACACCTCCAAAGGTTTTTACCAGATCGAAATAATAGTGCCCACGCAGTGCTTTGGCTTCGCCGATAACCTGTTTTTTTATTGAGTCGGATATGGCGGCTCCCTCAATATGATCAAGAATCGCGTTTGTTCTGCTAATTCCTATAAAGTTTGCCTGGTAACGGATAATTGTTACACCGTTGGTAGCATCATCCATAAAAGTTGAAATGTTCTCCCGGGCTGCACTTCCCCTGTCTTTTTCAAAATAATCAAATGTGGCGTTGTCCGACCGCATTTCATCCATCCAAAACGCATTATTGGCAATATCCCTCAATGGCGTGTATGCACCAATCACCGCCTGTTGAAAATCTGCTTCAGTTTTATAAAATGTTCCTTCATTCAGATTTCCTTCTGGGTATAAGGTGAGAAAATCTTTACTGCAGGATGAGCATATAAATATGGTTGATAACGCTATCCCAAATAAGTATTGATATGTTTTCATTGTGTAATAGTTTGACATTAGAAATTGAAATTGGCGCCAATCATAAATGTGCGGGGAATGGGGAATGTGCTTAAGTCCTGGCCGTAAGCAGTTACTGCATCATCTTTGGTAGAATTAGCCTCAGGGTTCATGCCACTATATTTAGTAAACACAAAGGGCTGTTGCACACTTGCATAAATCCTGGCTGACTTTACATACTTTATTAAATCCCTTTTAAAAGTATAGCCCAATGCTATATTTTTTACGGTAAAAAAATCGCCATCTTCCACCCATGACGAATTAGCCAGGCGGTATAATTCTGTGGTACCAGTTCTTGTTCTGGGCACTAATCCATTACCCGGATTAGCTTCCGACCGCCACCGGTTCATCATGTCTTTTGATACATTCATTACCCCATCCAGGTTGGTAATATCCTGCCTGTTTACATTCAATATCTGGTTGCCACCCTGCCCGTAACAAACAATATTCAGGTCAAAATTTTTATATCTGAAACTGTTGGCAATTCCGTAAATGTACCGAGGGTTAGGATTACCAATTAGTGTGCGGTCGTTGGCATCGACAACGCCATTACCGTCTACATCTTTCATTCTTACAGAACCCACAGTTGATGTGCTGTGCCTGGGTTGGCTGTTAAATTCCTGCTGGGTCATGTATACGCCATCAAATACATAACCGTAAAATTGGCCAATCCTGCCATCCAAAATAGTTCTGTTAAAACCGGCATAGGTTGTATTATTCCCTATAAATGGCGTATTAGGAGGTAGTTCTGTAAGCTTGTTGTCTAGTAGTGAAAGATTCGCATCAGTAGTCCACTCAAATGCACCCACCATATTCCTGGAGCTGACCTGAAACTCGTGTCCCCACATTTTAAACCTGGCTACATTCATCTGCATATTGGTAAATCCCGATTGGTACGGCAGTGTAACCAGGTATAGCATATCGCTGGTTTTTTTGTTGTAATAATCGTAAGAGAAAATTATCCTGTCCTTAAGAAAATTGATATCGGCTCCTATATCAACCTGTGCAGAACTTTCCCAGGTAACCTGCGGATTTCCTAATGTGGGTGATAAAGAAAATCCCGGGGTTAGTGAGCCTCCAATAACATAGTTGGTTGCAGCAACGTTAGTAACAAATGTGTAATTATTGATATTAAAATTACCGGTTTCGCCATAGCTTGCACGTAATTTCAGAAAGCTAACGACTTTATTTTGTTTAAAGAAAGGCTCTTCGCTAATTATCCAACCGCCTGAAATTGACGGGAAATCAGCATACTTTACGGTAGGCCCAAAACGAGAGGATCCATCACGCCTGAATGTAGCAGTAAGTAAATAACGTCCTGCAAAATCGTAACTCAATCTTCCAAAATAGGAGGCCATACTCCAGGCTTCCTTATTGGTACTACCTGTGGTAACGGCTGCACCAGATATCCAGGGAATGGCGTCGTTAGCAAAATTGGAGCCATTAATCGTCCGGAACTCCCGGCTCCACTTTTGGCTGCTGTAACCGGTAAGTAAGTCTAAAGAATGCTGCCCTGCTTTTAAATTATAATTCAGTGTATTTTCATTCAACCAAAAAATATAGTCGTAAGAACTATGTGAAGCGCTTGAACTGGCAGCCGGCCTGGGCAAGGCTGTGGCGCCTAAGCCAATCCCATACATGGTGCCTAAATACCGGTCGTCCTGAAACGAAGCGATGTCTCCGTTAATTGTAGTTTTAAACCGCAGATTTTTTAAAATAGCAATCTCCGCATAAGCATTACCTAAGAGGCGAAATGTTTTTGCATTAGCATCCGCAAGATCCAATTGTTGCACGGGGTTGTTCATATTAAGCATCCCGAAAGTGCTTGCCTTGGAATTGAAAGAGCCATCGCTGTTATAAATGGGTTGCAGGGGAGAGGCTGCAAGGGCATTCCCTAAAATTTGCCTGTTGCCGTCTGTAAAAGCCCTTGTGTTAAGCTCAAGCTGGTAAGTGGGCGCCAAGTTCAACCCAATCTTAAAACGATCACCGGGGCGATATTCATTATTAGAGCGAAAGGAAAATCTTTTCAAATTTGTATTGGATAACACCCCATCCTGATCAAAATAAGACATGGTGGAAGAAGAAGATAATCTTTCCGTTCCGGATGAAAGGTTTACAGAATAATTCTGCATGGGAGCTTTTTGCAATAATGCATCGTACCAGTTAGTGCCTTCTGCGTATTTGCCAGGGTCAGCATAATCAGCAGGTATACCACCGGTATATCCTTCGTATGTTGCCTTGTCTTCATAATAGCCTTTCATATAGGTTGCAAATTCATTGGCATTCATCATATCTATTCTTCCCTTTTGGGGAACTTTTTGCCACCCGTAATAAGCATCGAGTGTAACATTGGTGCGCCCCACTTTTGCCTGTTTGGTCGTAATTAATATTACGCCATTTGCAGCCCGCGCTCCGTACAATGCAGCAGCAGCGGCATCTTTTAATACTGTAAAAGTTTCAATATCGTCGGGGTTAACCACATTCATGTCGCCGGACCGGCTGTTGCTGCCGGAAAGCGGTTGGCCGTCTACCACAATTAATGGCTGGTAGCCTGCACCCAATGATGCGGCACCGCGAATACGCATATCAATCCCCTGCCCCGGGCGGCCATTAGCCATATTAATCTGTACACCAGATACACGCCCTTGCAGCTTTTGTCCAAACTCAGCTGCCGGTATATCTTTTGCTTTGTTGGAGTTGAAAGTACTTACGGCGCTTGAAATATCTTTAGCCAACCTGGTTCCATAACTAACCACCACCACTTCATTCATGTTGTTGTTACCTTCCGAAAGCATGACGGTAATCGGCTCAGTGCCTGTTACCGGTACTTCTAATGGATTATATCCAACCCTGGAAATAACTAATGTGGCGGGTAGCTTAGCATTCAAACTAAACTGCCCCTGGGCGTTGGTAACAGTAGCATCAATCTTTCCTTTTATATTAACAGAGGTTCCTGTCAAGTCATCGCCGGAGCGGCTTAATGTAACGGTTCCGTTTATCCTGGTTTCGTTTTGCGCATTAGTTATTATACAAAGCGAGAACAGGAATAATAAACAAAGGAGTTCTTTACAACGTAGTCCATGCAATGGTTTATTCATTGTTATTGTTTTTAGTAAGCATTTTGGTTCAAAATTGTTTTATCCTTTTACCAGGCATATACACTAGTAGCCGCCTAATCGGGACTCAGTATGTGTAGTAAAACCGGAAGAATAGGGCACAAAGCAGTACTGGCATCTATTTTAAGCATAGAATTCACAATCGTTTAATAAAAAATTACACCCCCTCGCCCTAAGCCCAAGGTTTCCTACGCAACGTTCATCGGCGTAGGGTGAGTCGGCCCCTAAGTCGAGGCA
>JBCNOR010000421.1:0-4986 GCA_039593785.1 Niabella sp.
TTTTTTACAATTTCCCATTCACAAAAAAACAAATTGAAAACAACTTCAATTTGTTTTGTCCAAAATCAATACTGTAAAGGATTACAGCATATTTTACCAACTATTTTTTGCTATTATACCGGAAATATTCAACGCTCAATATAGCACGTACATCGTATATCTTATGTCGTACAATATGCGTTAATCTCTGCGCCTCTGTTCCTCCGCGCGCTCTGCGTGAAACAATACATCTCTTAAAATTACATTATTTCCGGACTTTCTCCCTTAACCTGGATTAACTCTTTTACTTAATCCTTGTTATTGTACCCGCCTGCTCTTTAGGCTAGCTTTGCTTTTAAAGGAGATCAAAAAATGAAAAAGTCAATAGAAAGAGTACTGACCCGGCCTACACAGGCAGGCATGGTGGGTGATGGATTCAGGGTTTTTAATTTCATACCCCGCGGTGTTACCCAGCAAAGGCTAAGTCCTTTTTTAATGCTTGATTTTGCAGCAGCCTTTAATTTTTCGCCTACTGATAAACCCCGCGGTGTTGATGTACACCCACATAAAGGTTTTGAAACAGTAACTGTTGCTTACAAAGGAAGTGTGGCGCATCATGATAGTGCAGGTAACAGCGGTGTTATTAATCCCGGCGACGTACAATGGATGACAGCCGGGGCCGGTATTTTGCATAAGGAATATCACGAGGAAACTTTTGCCACAAAGGGCGGTGTTTTTGAAATGGTACAGTTGTGGGTGAATTTGCCTAAAAAAGATAAATCGGCTCAGCCGCATTACCAGTCTCTTACAAAAGAAAATATAGGCCGGGTTGTGTTGCCCGATAATGGCGGAGAAGTGAATGTTATCGCCGGTAATTTCAACGGGAATGCGGGAGCTGCTGAAACCTACACTGATGTTAATCTTTTCAATGTGAAGCTCAATAGCGGCGCCAACTTAACCACAGGGATTCCTGTTAATCATAATACCGCATTGCTGGTAGTGGAGGGAGCAATTACTGTCAACGGTAAGGAAATTGAGGAGCATAGCTTTGTATTGTTTAAAAACGATGGAGAGGACGTGGAAATATCTGCAACAAAAAATAGCGTTATATTAATATTAAGCGGGGAGCCTATCCAGGAACCGATTGCCAGTTATGGCCCCTTTGTAATGAATACGCAGGCAGAAATTTATGAAGCGATAGAAGAATTTCAAAATGGAAAGTACGGTGTGTTGAATTAGTGTTTTTTGTTTTGGGTTTATGGTTAGGATAGCGGTCGCCCCCGGGCGGCCGCTATTATTTTGTGGAGATAAAGGGGTTAAAAATGCAGGGTTTAGCTCGCCCGTTTAAGCGATGGCTGGTTGCCGGGAAGTAACCTAATTTGCGGTATAAAACTATTCATTATGCGGGTTCTTATTTTTATATTACTATTAGTGATCAGTTCGGGTATTTATGCGCAGTGTAATTACTATTATTTACAAAATAATAAAACGGTTACCATGGCCATGTACGACAGGAAGGGTAACCAGGACGGGAAATATGTTTATAAAGTCTCGGGTGTAACCAGGGCAGGAAGCACCACCAGTGCCAAAGTACAATCAGAAGTATTTGACAAAAAGGGCAAATCTTTGGGAGGCGGTGCCGGTACGATGCAGTGCAAAAGCGGTCAGCTGCTGATTGATATGAAAATGATGATGAACCCGCAACAAACGCAACAGTTTAAAAATGCAGAAGTAGACGGAAAGGGCGCGTTTATGGAGTATCCTCCATCGCTAAGCGTTGGCCAGGCCTTGAGCGATGCCAGTTTCAATATGGATATGAAAGCTGAGTCGGGTATGATGGCTAATATAAGTATAGATATTACTAATCGTAAAGTGGAGGCAAAGGAAAAGATCACAACGCCCGCAGGAAGCTGGGATGCGTATAAGATTACCTACGACTCAAAAATGGTCATGAATATGGGCATTGCTATTCCAATGAAAATGCAAATAACTGAGTGGTTTGTTCCCGATTTTGGAGTAGTAAAAAGTACATCCAAATGGGGCACACAGGAGTTGATTTCTATTGAATAAAAAAATTATTGACTGCCCCCGTAGCAGGCGATTTACATCTATTAATGATACAATGCTTTACCAGCCCTGGTTCCCAAATGCTTTTCCTGGTCAACCGTTAAGCGGCCATTTACCAAAACATAATGAAAACCTTTCGAGTAGGCATGCGGGTTTTTATAAGTGGATTGATCTGCTACCTGTTTCTCATCAAAGATCACAATATCGGCAGCCATTCCTTCTTTTAAAAGCCCCCGGTCTCTTAGCTGGAATTTTTGAGCCGGCAGGGAAGTCATTTTACGGACAGCCTCTTCCAGGGAGAGCACTTTTTCTTCTCTTACATATTTTCCCAAAACCCTTGCGTTGGTACCATAGCCGCGGGGATGCGGTACACCCTGGTTGAAAACGCGGATAGAGGCATCGCTGGCAAACATATTAAACGGGTATTGCATAATACGTCTTACATCCTCCTCCCCCATACCATGAAATACGGCGCTGGCTCCTCCATTGATCATGATATCAATAATCGTCTCAGCTTCATCTTTCGCTTTATGCCTGCGGCCCATCATCAGGTTGATCTCTTCAATGCTTTTCCCGTTATAGCTGCTGTCGGGACGGTAACTGGCCACCACCGCATAACTAAAATGCTTCAATTTTCTTTTCTTTAATCTTGCCAGCATTTCATCAATCACGCTTTTTTTGATGGCGGGATTTTTCAGTCTTGCTACAATACTATCCTGCCCGTCAGCCAATATTGCATCGGGTAATAAAGTACTGATGGAAGTACTGCTGGCTGTGTAAGGGTATTGATCAATGGTTACATCCCAACCCTGTTCACGTGCGCTGACTACCATAGCGATGGTTTCTTTGCTCCTTCCCCAGTTCTGCTGCCCGCTCAGTTTGAAATGAGATATTTCTACCGGTATATTAGCCTCCCTGCCAATGGTAATGGCTTCATTAATCGCATCGGTTACTTTATCTCCCTCATCTCTCATATGTGAGGCGTAAACGCCATTGTAACGGGATGCTATTTTGGCGAGCGCTACAATTTCGGGTGTTTTGGAGTAAGTGCCTGGAATATAAATAAGGCCGGTGGAAAGCCCTACAGCGCCGTCTTTCATGGCTTTTTCAACCAGGCCCTGCATTTGTGATAGTTCCCCGGGAGTGGCATCGCGGTTTGCTCTTCCCATGACAGCTTTGCGTACATCATTATGCCCGATCAGCGAAGCTACATTTACCGAGAGCTTCAGTGAGTCTATCCATTTAAGGTATTTGCCAATGTCTACATTCGATGCGCCACAATTGCCTGCTACTACAGTGGTTACACCATCATAAATAAAATTGTCAGCGGTCGGGTTTTTGGCTTCGTCCCCCTCAATATGGGTATGCACATCTATAAAGCCCGGAGCCACAATCCATCCTTTTGCATCAATGGTACGGCCGGCAGTATAGGGTAATGATTTACCAACCTGGACAATTTTACCCTCTTTTATAGCTATATCTCCATAGTACCAGTTATTACCCGTGCCGTCAATAATTTTCCCGTTTTTAATAAGAATGTCACAGCTGTTTTGTGCGGCGCATACATGATAAGAAAGCAGCAGGACGATCCATAGTTTTAAATGGCGCATACTGCAATTTAAGCATAATCCGGCTTTCAGGGCCTGCCATTAAACCTCCGGTAAATAACAGCATCGTCATCTTCTGTAGCCCCTTCAAGCCAGAGTGGGGTAGGCATCAAGCCTGCGGTAAAGCGCTCATAAGAGTCTTTAATATATTTATGAAAGCTATAGTCGGTTGCGGTAGAAGTAAAAAGAAACGAGGGCTGGTAATAAATAATAAACTCGCTGATGGTACTGTCGTTATCGGCCCCGGTAATACGCCTGATCAATGCCTTGCTAAAGCGATGTTTAATAAAAGCCTCCTGCTCCTGTGTGATCAACCTGTTTTGGAACATCGACAAACGTTTATTGCGGCCAAACCGGAAGGAATTAATGATCTCATTCAGATCGAAACCAACAGACCCATCACTTAATGAACTCACTTTCAAACCAGGCTTTTCATAGTTGAAATATTTGGCATAGTCCTGCCGGTTTTGAATAGAATCCCGCTTATAATCCTTTACCCGGGCTTTTACCCCAGGCAACAAAGTGATAAATGTTTGCAGCGAAATGTTGAAAGCATAAGGTGTTTTGATGCTCCTGACCAAGAATTTACGGGTAGGTTTATTGAGATAGCTGAACCAGATGGAGTCTGTCTCGCTGGTGCGGATACTATAATCGCCATTGGCATCAGTGCTGGTGCCCGTACCATTGGTGGATAAAACAGAAACGCCCTGAACCGGGTAAGTGCCCGAGCTGTCAAATACGGTACCTTTTACAGTGATCTGCGCCTGTACACCTGCCAGTCCCGTAGCTGTTATAATAAGTAGTATAAGAAAAAAACGCTTCAAATCAGTTAATAGGACGGCAAAACAAGCAAACTATTTGCAAATGCTTTGATAAAAATAATAGATATCTGGTAATCAAAGCCTAATCCGCCATATCGTAAGGGAATAAGGAGGCAAAATTTCGGATGTGCCTGCCTGTAACTGTATTTCACTTGTTATGGGTTTTACGTTTCGATCGGCCGGGCTGCCGCTCAATATTGTTTTCTGAGTCTTTTTATTACCGGAAACTCCATCCACATTCAGCCTGATGTTTGCAGTAACCGGCAACAGGTTCACCGCACGTACGATCAGCTCGTTGGTTTTTGTATTTTTTACGATTGAAGTCGAAACACGTTTGATCACACCCGGGTCGTTGCTGGAATATTGCAGGTTGGCAGGTATGTATTCATCGCCCGCTGTGTTGCCGTATAAATACTGAACATAATAGCCGGGGGTCAATTTTACTTCAGTATTGGTAAAGTAAATAAGGTCTGGGTTCCATTGGGTGAAACCTTCTTTTGCAAAAAGAGGTG
>JBCNOR010000422.1:0-4981 GCA_039593785.1 Niabella sp.
CGTCGGAGTCGGCATTTTTATAAAATACATTCCCTGTAAGGCCTTTTTGCGGAGCAGCCAGGGAAAGATGTACGTCGTTATTGAAAAGGACTGTCTTTTTGCTTTTGAGGAAATCGGCTTCGGGTTTTACTTTGAAACCCTGATAGCTTCTGTGTTTCAGTATGTTGTCGGTAGCAGCTTTGGGAGAGACATCTACCGGCTCTTCGGTTTTGATGATGACCGTAGGCGGATGCACATGGTACAGCAGTGAATAATTAGAAGAAAAACCTTCAGTACTGAATAATTGCTCTGAATAGAGGCCTCCATCCGGTTTTCTGAATTGCGTATGCCTTTTGTGCGGAATGTTCCCTAAGCTATAGTAATGTGACATGTCTCGATTAAAATATTGGACTGTAAAGGTAAAAAGCTTTTGGGAATAATGGAGCGGGGCATTTGCGTTCTTTTGGTATCTGAAAAAGGGCTTGAATGGAAAGATATTAAACCCTCCCTAACCCCCCCAAAGGGGGTCGTAATAGTTCCAGGCCCAGCTAATTTTTATGGCGCATGCATATTGTACGATTACATCAGTAAGCAAAAGATGTTATTGCCTTTTTCAAAACCCCTCCCTAACCCTCCCCAAAGGGGAGGGAACCGCGGTGATGCCATGGCTCTGCGAGGCTCCATAGGAGCCAGATGTTTGTAGAGCTGTTAACGGAGGGGATGTTTGCCCCGTAGGGGCAAAACCCTTGTATAATGAAACAGGCAAGAAAAAATAAAGTGGTTCGTGAAAGCACGAACCACTAAATAGTTACCAGTTAAGCTTGTAGCGTAAACCGACAACCAGCAATAAAATAGTTACCAGATAGTAAACAATCAGCTGGTTAGGCTTTAGCTGCATATTCGATAGCGTTTTGAACCTTTCCAGGAATTTCGGCTTGAATACTATGTAGTATATTTTCAGCACGTGCGTTATTATAGCAATAACGAGCAATGATGAAATTAAAATATCCATGAACTTTTTAAACATCGGCAATCTTCAATTTTAATGATAAGCTGTTACCACCAATCCAGGCAGTCGCCCAGTTCGTATATAGCGAAAGCCACAGTAAGGGCGGTTGCTACTCTTTTCAGTGCAAGCTTTGCCGTACCCAAAATGGTGGTGGCAGATACGCCATTCCTGAAATCGTTGACGATGCCCATTACATCATTTACGCCGATGATAGCACCTACAGCAGAGATGATGCAATCTACTTCATCTGATTGCGTAACCGCTACAGGGTGGGCCTCAAATTCTACATAGCCCATACCCATTACAATGATCTCTTTATAATCCAGGGCGATGTTGGCTGTAAAGTTGGCATCGTATTTATCCTGGATGTAAAGAGTGATCTCGCTGGCCAGGTTCATCAATAGCTGGGCGGCGGTGGCCTCATCATTGTTGTTCATGGCTACCTGCAATGCCTGCACATTTAAGCTTTGAAACACGGCCGGCATGGAGTTGAAGGTAGTGGTAATGGTGCGGAAGGCGGGGATTACACGTGAGGTACTTTTTGCTGGTGTAGGATCATTTACCTGTTTGCTGCAGCCGGTTAGGATGGCGACGGAGCACAAGGCGAGCACTAGTTTTTTCATGTGTGGTTTTATTTTGGTGAACGACAAATATAAAAGCTCAGGTAATAAAATGATGGTGTAATAAAAAATTACTGGTAAAAACCTGAAATCATTGCCTGGCACAGCGCGGCTGCCATTGCATTTGAATATTTGAAAATGTAAATTCGTTTATTAAAAAATAAACCATGCCCCCGCGAGACCAACAGGAAATAGAAAGCATCATCATGAATGTTGCTTATACACCTAACAACTGGCTTCTTGATCTTATATCGCTGTTGTTTTTACTACTACTGTTGCTGATGATGAGCTACGGCCTTTATGAAGGGATAAGGATTTTGAGGATGGAAAGAAGAAGCAGCTAAACTTTCTTCGTTGCAGTATCTCCTGCAAGGGACACTGCGAATTGTGGATATAGTTTGTGCTTGTTGGTGACAACACCAACAAGGGCGGAAGTGTAAATTCGTTTATTAAAAAATAAACCATGACTCCGCAAGACCAACAGGAAATAGAAAGCATCATTATGAATGTTGCTTACACGCCCAATAATAACTGGCTTCTTGATCTTGTATCGCTGATGTTTTTATTGCTACTGTTGCTGATGATGAGCTATGGACTTTTTGAAGGGATAAGGATTTTGAGGATGGAAAGGAGAAGTAGCTAAGCTTTCTTCGTCGCGGTGTCTCCCGTAAGGGACACTGCGAATATTGTTATAGGTTGTGCTTGTTGGTGACAACACCAACAAGGGCGGAACGCCAACAAGGGCTTAATGAAGACACGGGTGATACATCTGCTCAGCTGGGGAAGCCTTTTTTGATATTTTAAGAGGATTTTGTTGGAGATTTTCGTTCAGCTTGTTCATTCAGTTTATGCTTCTCAAAAACTTTTGATAAGAATTGAATAACTACACATGCTATAGCTAATATTAGAAAATAAAGATTAAAATTTAATCTGTTCTCATCGGTTCTTTTATATCCTATTTCCAGACGTTTTTTTAGTTCTATTCTTGTATTATATGCAGCAATATCTAACATTATTTGTTTTTCTGCTATTTCCAATGAATCTATTTGTAGAGACGGATTAGGTATTGGAGCTTGATCATCATATAGAGTTTCATATGCCACTTTTTGGGCAATATCATATCCCCATACAAATGCTTCTCGAAGAGCTGTTAATATTACAAGAAGGGCAATGACATATCCTAAAATTTTCCTGCACAGTACTGGGTTTTTAAAGGCAAGAGTACCTAAGCCTAAGATAGCTCCAGCGAGGATACTGACAATTAATGATTCCATATGATATGGTTTTATGCAATTTACAACATCATTACAAAACTTAAGGCGCTATGTAAAAAGATAGCCTTTCTTCTTTTATAAACTATAGAAGAAAATTCAATAATCTATCTGAAAGTAGGCTTGTTTACAAATGCGGACACTGGCGACATGCCCGCGCTAGCTAGGGAGTATTGATGCTTATTTTCTTGTTCGTACTATTTTTTGTTATTCAAAAGGTTAGTGATTAAGTAATTTTGGTTCAAATACTCATCATACTGCTGCTCAATTTGTTTTTTAATTTGATCCATATATCTTGAATACATATACTGATCTTTCTCTAATCTTTCTTTAAGAACTGTATTCTCTGCATCAATCATTTCCTTTGTAACTGGTATCTCTACCAATTTAAATGCGTTGCTTAATTTATCAGTCAGAATAATTTCCCTTTTTGGACCGATTCTTTCTTTAAATTCAATCTGAAGCCAATCATTCAATATTGACTGATTCTCATGAGTAATGCCAAAATCATTATCTCTTGTGACAAGAATTATATGTTTATCAGTTCTTTTTGCGCAATCTATTATCCATTCCCAATTAATTGCGTCTCCAATTGAATTGTCTTCTTTTTTTCTTGGTGGATAACCTAAATAAAATCTTTTCAGAGCAAGTTTCCTGATTGTGTATCTTTTGACATTTTCTCTATTTAAATTGTAGTCGCTTACAGTTTTAAATACTTTTTGAATTGTCTGAAAAACAATATCATTTTTACCAGGATTAGTTAATAATCGATTAATTCTTTCTTTGATTTTAGTATGTTGATTAGAGATTTCTTTTTGGGCTTTTTTCAGCATTTCGACAGGCTTGGCATCAACCAGTACAGCAGGTATATTCAACCCTCCTACTGAGAGTTTGTTTACTTCTCCAAGAGCCTCTACAATTACTCTTTGCCTGTTTTTTCGGAACTCCATCTCTACTTGATTTGTTAGTATTAGCTTGTCTTTATGAGTTTCGATTTGGCGAAGATATTTTAGACTTATATCACTCTTTCTTATTCTATAAAAATCTAAAAGAATATTTGTATCAATAAAAATTAGTGCGTTTAGCTTGTTAGGAGATTTTGCCATTTTGTTATGCTATTAGCTATCATCATTCCAAAAATACTCTCCCTCCCAAACCTCCATACACGCAAAAACACCTGATTCTTCAACCAGGTGTTTCTACGTATAATCGCTATCAAATATTATTAGGAGTTCTTCTCTAGCAGCCTTTCCAGTTTCGTTATCATTTCATCCTTTTCTTTCAACATCCGTTCATAAAGCTCAACAACCTTATCAACCGGATTAAAAGTGCCATAAGGATTAATTGCATTCAGCGTTGAAGAATCGTTACTGGTAAAAGTATTCGAGATAACGTTAATTGCTTGCTCCTCATCAAAATTCTGAAAAGCCTCTACCGGTATTTTCAATGCCGCAGATACCTGCTGCAGTACCGCATGTTCAATCGTTTCTTTTTGTTCCAGCAACGAGATCTTTTTCTGGTTCCAGTCGTCGCCCAGCTCATAAGCCAGCGCTTCCTGCTTAATGCCCAGCATCTCTCTAAAGCGTTTTACATTGCGGCCTTCGTGTATCTTGTTTGTCATAAAAATTCAAATAGGTCTGTAAGCAAATTTATATTTTTTAAGCAGATAACGGCTACACCTTCCGGATAAATTACGCCTAAGATATCCGCATAGCCGGTTGCTTAGCTGCCGCAGTATACCTTGCTTTGCCTCATGAAAACAAACATCAAAGCAAAGACAGGCAATACAAAGCCATCAGGCGCAAGGTTCAAAAGAACGCGCATCTTACAGATAGGCTACAAATACTTCAGCAGGGCAGGGTACAGGCATGTGGCCTTTCCCGAAATAAGGCTCTGCGGCAAATGGCTCGAAGATCAGGGCTTCTGCATCGGCAATTCCGTCAGCATCACCATCGATGGCAATTTGATCATCATCGAAAATTAACCGGCGGCTGAGCCTGTCGAAGCCATTATTAGTAATCAGCATCACATGTCCCCCTCCCCTTTGGAGAGGGTCGGGGTGGGGTCATACAAACCATGAGGAATGACATAATAGCTATACC
>JBCNOR010000423.1:0-4974 GCA_039593785.1 Niabella sp.
AGGTCAATAGAAAATATACTGAAGGCTAATAAACTAAGTGTAACCGCCGGCCGGCAGAAGATATTACAACTTTTCCTGAACAGCGGCGGGGCCCTGGCGCATGCCGATATTGAGAAAAACGCAGGTGAGCATTTTGACCGGGTAACCATTTACAGAACCCTGCAGGCCTTTGTAGAAAAAGGACTGATCCACACCATTCCTACTTCTGATAACTCTATCAAATACGCCCTTTGCAAAGACGATTGTGGGGAAGGCCATCACCATGATCACCATGTGCATTTCGTTTGTAACATTTGTAATAACACATTTTGCCTGGATAGCGTAGTAACACCAAAAGTTGATTTACCTGAAGGCTATCAATCGGCCGAGCTGGAAGTGGTAGCAAAGGGTATTTGCAAAAATTGCGGCAAAGTATCCAAAAAAAAGCCCTGATGTAGAAACATCAGGACTTTTGATTAATGTTTTGATTAGGGATCTAAATTAGAAGCTTTTTACAAAAAATCCAAAAAAAATCCTTTTTTATTGATACGGCGCAAGAGCTATTCTTTTTTGCCGCCCACCAATGAATAAAGTATGGAGGATCCCAGTGATAATAAAATGCTGAAAGCCAAAGCCCACCAAAATCCGTCTACGTAAACACCTTTAAAAAAGTTCGCGGCCAACAACACCATGAAAGCATTAATAACCAGTAAAAAAAGGCCCAATGTAAACACGGTAACCGGTATGGTTAATATAACCAGGATAGGTTTCACCACAGCGTTTAATAATGCCAGCACCAGCGCAAATAATGCCGCAGTTTTCATATCTACAATTCTAACGCCACTTAAAATATTCTGTAAAAGGTAAGCAATGAGACCCGTAATCAGCACTTTTAATATAAAATTCATTTGAGCTCCCGATTTTTGTAGAGTATAAAGATAAACACTAAAACGCTATTAATTAAACCCTTTGTTAAATACTCAGGGCTTTTTGTCAAAAACGAAGCAGGTATTTCAACTTAACACATATTACAGATACATTTGCATATGCGGCGTAAAATCATCTACATCGTTAATCCTGTTTCCGGCACCAGTTCAAAAGACAGCGTTCAAAACACCATTGCTGCAGAAACCCTGAAGTCGGGCATACCCTTCCGGTTTTTTCCTTCAGTAGCCAATGGCGATTACTCTTTCCTGGAAGAAACGATCCTTACGGAAAAAATAACGGACGTTGTTATTGTAGGTGGGGATGGTACGGTAAGCCAGGTGGTGGACAGCCTGATGCAGATGCCGGTGCAATTTGGAATTGTGCCCTGTGGTTCGGGAAACGGGTTGGCTTTTGGAGCGGGTATTCCTAAAACCATAAAGAAAGCCCTTGAGGTAGTATTTAATAATCATTCGCAATGGGTGGATGGTTTCAGGATCAATAGCCGGTTTGCCTGTATGCTTTGCGGCATTGGCTTTGATGGCCAGGTAGCGCATGATTTTGCCAAAGCGAACCAGCGTGGATTGGCAACCTATGTAAAAAAAGTGTTCAGCAATTTTTTTACAGCTACTCCTTATTCTTTCAAAATAAAATTGAACAACAAAACCTTTACAACTGAAGCCTATTTTATCAGCATTGCCAACAGCAACCAGTTTGGTAATAATTTTACAATAGCTCCCCAAGCCAGCCTTACAGATGGAAAGGTAGATGTAGTGATTGTTACGGATCAGTCCAAACTCACGTTATTATATAACACATTTATGCAGGTAGGAGGCTTAAACGGGCTTCAGAAAAAGGAGCACATTAACGAAAATAAAAGCGTTATCTATTTTCAGACAAGTGAAATACGCATCAGCAATTATGGTGAAGCGCCTATGCATATTGATGGTGAACCAGTTGAGGCGGAGAAAAAAATTCATGTGGAAGTACAGCCCAACTGTTTTAAATTGCTGACCAGTAAAGGCGGTTTATAATGGAAGAATTAGTAAGATTGGAAAACTGTTTAAGACCTGAATTGGCAGATGCCGGTTGTGATGAGGCTGGACGGGGCTGCTATGCAGGACCTGTTTTTGCTGCTGCAGTTATTTTGCCTGCAGGCTTTTATCACCCGCTGCTCAATGATAGTAAGCAGGTAAAAGCCAGTGACCGCGAAATTTTGAGGGACTATATTGAAAAGCAGGCTTTGGCTTTTAGCGTGGCTATGGTGGATGTGGAAGAGATTGATACTATTAATATCCTGAAGGCATCGCAAAAGGCAATGCACCTGGCACTGGACAATCTGTCTGTTGCACCCCAGTTTGTATCGGTAGATGGTAATTATTTTATACCATATAAAACACTGCCGCACCAGTGTATTATTAAGGGCGATGGTAAGTATGCTCATATTGCTGCAGCCAGTATTTTAGCCAAAACTTACAGGGACCAGTACATGCGCAATTTGCACGAAAGCTTTCCGCACTACAACTGGTTCTCCAATAAAGGGTATGGCACCCTGGAGCACCGGCTTGCTATTGACAGTCATGGGTTAACCATTCATCATCGTAAAAGTTTTAAGATCACGTCCCCGCAGCTGGAAATTTTTGAAGAGGAGGCTAATCCCTAATTCTTGGTATAGTGTAATAGAAAGCGAAATAGTTTTTAATTTTAAGGTTGATTTTTACCCTATCAAAACCATAAAAAATTACACGGATGAAAAAAATGTTTTTACTAATAGGAGTAGTTCTGGCATTAGGACTGCAATCCTATGCGCAAAGCAGTACTGCCAAATCCGCAAAAAAAGCAGAAAGCGACGACAAATCGGAAAAGTCTGCGAAAGCGTCTTCTGATAAAAAGGAAACGGCTGAAGAACGCGATGAAAGAAGGAAAGAGGACATGCGCAGATTTGGCCGCTCTCAGGCAGATTTCTGGAAAAAAGAGCATGAAAAGCAGGTAGCAAGAAAAGAAGCCAGGGAAGGAGGCAACACCGGAAAAGCTAAGGTAAAGGAGGACAGTGGCGATAAATCAGAAGCAAAATCTGAGGGCCCGAGAAAACCGCCACCACCGCCCAACCCCTTTAAAAAGAAAAAAGATACAGAAGCTGAGGATAAAAAAACATCCAGCGTGAAAGAAGAAAAAAAAGAGGAGGAAGGGCCTAGAAAACCACCCAATCCTTTCAAAAAGAAAAAGAAAGAGCCAGCAGAAGAAGAGTAAAAAAGTTTAGAAACCCTTGCATTGCAGGGGTTTTTTGTTGCGCCAAACTGCTGTAAAAAAGCAAAATCGTTGACCGGATGCAACCACTGGCTACAATGAAAAGTCAAATAATTAACAAATAAGCCATGCACATGGCACAGCATTTGGAAATTAGAAGATTGTAGAATCAAAAATCAATTTTATGAAGAAGATCGTTGTAATCTTATCCGTGGTTTTATTTACACTAATAAATAGCGATGCCTTTTCGCAGCGGCTACCGCCAAGGCCACCGCATCCGCATCATCCACCTCATTACAGGGGACATGTAGTGAAAAAGAAATACGTAAAACATCCCCGCAAATCAAGGCATTATTATGCAAAGCATAGCCGGTATCGTAAAGCGCCTGCCAGAAGGCACTATGGAGTAGCCAAGCATCGTCCTCCGTTGCCTCCACGTCCGCCACTGCCACCGCGCCCGCCATTACCTCCACGTCCTTAAGGAGGAACAACATATTTATTGATGACACCGGCAACCGATGCCGGTGTTTTTATTTGGAGGGGAGCTTCTTTTTAAAAGCTGATCTCAAGCTTATATCCTTTGCCGCGTATAACAGCAATTTTAATACGGGCATCGGGTTCCAGCTTTTTTCTAAGCTTTGATATAAACATATCCAGGCTGCGCCCGACAATAACGCCTTCATCTTCCCATATTTCTTTTTGCAGCCGGCTTCTTTCAATGGTCTCATTGGGAGACAATGCAAAAATGGACAGTAGCCGGGTCTCTGTTCCTGTCAGATCAATTGCCTTTTCATTGATGATAAGTTTCCGGTTCTTCGCATCGAATAACACGGAGCCTAATTTCAATATATCAGCATCCCTGGTGTGGGGTAATGTCTTTCTACGCTTAACAGATCTCAGAAAAATAAAACCCACAAAGGCTAAAACCGGTAAGCCGCCTACAATGGATACCTTATGAACGGTATTGATGCTGGTTGGTTTAAATTTGATATCCATCGCATAACGCGCAGTCGGTTGTTTTCTTCCTGAACAAGTTATAACGTCGTCTTTTTGATCGGAGGATATTGCAAATCCATAAGCGATATCGGAATTGCTGCAGTTCAGGATCGTAACAATATAGTCGCCGGTAAGCGGATCTTTGGCCAGCAAATTCCGGGTCGTATTCACCAACGAGTCTGGTTGAAAAGTAAAAGCATTCTCAAAGCTGATGCGGTATTCATTCGCACCGATCTTTTGCACCGGAAGTACCCTTGATACACTATCGCCCGACTGTAAAAGTATTTCGTGTCCGATTCTGCGCAGCAAAACTTCCCTTCTGGCTATATCAAAATTGTCGCTGCCTGCTATAGTAAAAGCAAGGCAGACTACCGAGATTAATGAAACCAATATCAATCCAAACAGGTACCTGCGTTTCCGGCTAAGGAGATTTCGGCTATTCAACATAGCATTTACAATTTATTTACAAAGGTTACATTTTTATTTACAATCCTGATTCACAGGCAGGAAAACGGGAGGTTAATTTCGTTGAAATCAATTTTATCAGATATGAAAAATAAAAAAAACTTCAACGGATCTGATTTATCAGGAGACAGATCTATGGTAATTAAACCTGCAAAAAAGAGGAGAAAAGTTATTTACGCGCTGATCTTACCGCTGGTTGTGGTAAGCGGGTTGGTATTTGCTAACCGCGAAATCAAAAATGAAAAGGCTAAAAAACCAATCCAAAATCCACCTGCCGCGGCGGAGATGAAAGCCGGAGCGAAAAAATGGGAAGACACCCCTGAGGGTATAAAGTACAAAAAATGGGAAGCAGCCGAGAAGAAC
>JBCNOR010000424.1:0-4963 GCA_039593785.1 Niabella sp.
GTACCTGGAAGAGGCTATTTAAAGCTATTAAGCCCGCAGCATATTCGCGGTTTCCTTCAGCAAGCTCATTCCATACTACTACCATCGCAATACAACGCGCAAGGCCGATCAGAATCAGGCCGACCATGTATTCAGGATAACCATTTAGAAAAAGGATCGCCAAAAGAAACATCAGAATAGGGCCGACAATCCAGTTCAACAGCAGGGAAGTCCCCAACACCTTTGTATTACGGAACACTTCGCCCATTTTCTCATAACGGACTTTAGCTAATGGAGGATACATCATCAGGATCAACCCAATGGCAAGTGGAACATTGGTTGTCCCGGAAGAAAAGGAATTAATATACCCTGAGCTTGACGGTACGAAATAGCCTATGGCTACACCGATTACCATAGCAAGAAATATCCATAGGGTTAGGTATCTGTCTAAAAAGCTGAGTTTCTTACGTTCTGCCGCTGGACTGCAATTGTTGGCTGACATATCTTTTTGTTAGTTTTTAAAAATGTAATTGATATTCGTTGCTATTTGCTTTACCTCATCTTCATAGGCTCGGCCCAAAAGCTAACTCCGATCTTTGTAGGAAAGGTTGATTTTAATGTTTGAATCCGTCAACCGTTCACAACTACCTGGGGCTTCCTGGCAGGCAAGTATAGAAATAATAGGTTTTTTAGGAAGCGTTTTGTCAATACAAGTTTTCGGGTACAGTATGATAGGTTCAAATACATCACTATATTTTACCTGATAGGCTTGTTTACCGTTAACTTGCTTTACCGTCACCCTATACCCGATCTCCTTCAGGTAATCGATCAGTCTTTCATCTATTTCCATCGTTTTATAACCACAGGAATAAATCTGCACCTTATCCATTTTCTTCTCTGCAAGTTTTGTCTCCAGGAAAACCTGTAAAGCCTGGCTTCGGAAAGAGCTACCTGAACATACCAATACTACACTATCATTATCGCTTAAATTAAAGTTGTGCCGTAGCGTCTCTAACGCAGATAAATTGCTGGCCCTTTCTTGCTCTTTATCCAATGTTTTGAAGTAGGCCAGTATTTGCGGGTAAATCTTCTTAGGCGACCGGGCAAAACTGTTGCTGGCAAGGGCTGCAATAGCCAATACAATTAGAACAAGGTTTTTCATATAGGTGGTTTTTGATGAACGTGATTAACAGCAGCCAGCCCCTGGTGCGCAACATGCAGGCTTACGGGCAAACACAGTGATACTGTAAATTCCCGTATTGCTACCCTTGAATTGAGCGATTTCCGCTTCACTTAAATAGTTGCTGAGAATATCATCCGGAATAATGATCTGTTTTTCTTTTTGAATAGTGATGGACTCAAAACCCGCTTGCTCGATTAACTTCAAGTATGTTTCCTTCTGAATTGCACCACTTACACAACCGGCGTACATTTCTGCTGCCTGTTGAAGGTTTTCAGGTAGTACTCCTTCCAGAACTACATCAGAAATACTAAAGTGTCCGCCGGGTTTAAGTACCCTGAATATATCCTTAATAACACCTTCCTTATTTGGAACAAGGTTAAGGACACAGTTACTCACAATAACATCGGCTACGTTAGCAGAAACAGGCATCTGCTCAATATCACCCTGCCTGAACTCTACATTGTGAAAACCTAATTTCTCAGCGTTCTGCCTTGCCTTTTCAATCATGGCAGGAGTAAAGTCAATTCCAATAACCTTACCTGTTTCACCAGTTTCTGAACGGGCAATAAAAGCATCATTGCCTGCGCCGCTACCTAAGTCAATAACAACATCACCCTTTTTAATTTTAGCAAACTGTGTGGGCAATCCGCAACCTAAGCCAAGATCAGCATCAGGATTATAGCCTTCTAACGAAGAATAGTCCTCATTCATGATGTTATATACATCTGTAGAGCAGCCGCCAGATCCGCAGCAGGATGATTGGTTTACTTCTTTACTTTGTAAAGCGATCTCACTATACTTCTGCTTTACCAGTTCCTTTAATTCATTATCTGTTTTCATTTTATTTATTTTTTATCGTGTTATAGCAATATTGCGATTGATTTAGACAAAAAAATATTAGCAGCAGTTCATTCCGTTAAGGTTCACTTCCTTGAAAAAGGCATTGAATATAGCTCCATACTTCTTCCATACTTTAGGATTAATACAGTAACAAACACTTACCCCCTCTACGATACCCTGGATAAGCCCCACCGTTTTTAACTCTTTCAAATGTTGGGAAATGGTGGCCTGCGCCAAACCAAGCTCATCTACCAAATCACCACAAACGCAGGTGTTTTTTTCTACCAGGTTCTGGAGAATGGCAATTCGCGCAGGATGCGCTATAGCTTTAGCCATTACTGCGATTTCATTTTGCTCTTTAGTAAATAAATCTGTTTTCGTTACTCCCATAATATTGCAATATTACGATTAATATTTCAATGACAAAATTTTTTTTAAAATGGTTGCTACCATTTCCTTAAAAGTAAGCCCATGTTTACATTTCCAGTTCTGTTTTAATGAATTCCTTGACACCCTGGTCGCCAGAAATTTCCAACCAGATAAAAGAATCATTCGAGACCAGTAATTTAAAATTGAAAAAATCACAGCACATTCTTTCGGACTTGATAAATGCCGTCAGGGAATCAAGTAGTTCATCAGTTCCATTAAATTTATAGGCATATCCATCTGTAAACTCCCTTTTTTCCAAGACTTGTTGTTTCAGCCTACTAATAACTTCTTCTTTCCTTTTCCTCAGTTCAGGGGAAGTGAGTTTACATGCCATAGGCTTATTGGAGGATTGTATACCCTCATTTGTGTTTGAGTTCATGTTTATTTTCTTTTTGGCTTTACAATTGCTACATGTTTCTGAGCATTGTGCTGATACATTTGAACAACAAAATACTAAGGCAAATACCATTGGTAATAGATAGTTTTTCATCTCCTAATTGTTTAGATTTGTAAAGTTAAACAGTGGAGTATACTCCACGGTCAAGTCATTTTTTAGGAAAAATTTGTTAAAGATGCTAATTGGTGAATTATCCAGGCAAACAGGCTTTTCAAGAGACACTATTCGGTTCTATGAAAAGGCCGGCCTTATAAAAGTAGGAAGGAAGCAGAGACTGGAGAATAGCTACAAGGACTATTCTGAGGATATTCTAAAAAGGCTTTTAATTATTAAGCGATTAAAAGGCTTTGGGTTTACCTTAAATGAAATAGAAGATTTGCTTTTTTTGATTGAATCGAATATGGCTTCTTGCACTACTGTCAACAATAAAGTTCAACAAAAGGTAAAAATTATTGACGATAAAATCAGAGAACTCAAACAGATCAAATCCATGTTACTTAAAGGGGTTGCACTTTGTTTGAATGGTGATGCCCCAACAAGTGAAAGAAGCTGCTCTCTGTTAGTACCCTGACCTGAGTTCTTTCAAAAGGGAGGCATCATTCGAAATCTGCTATTCACGATAAATAACTATAATTATTGACCTTTCTCAGTAAACAGTATTGTATTACCAAACGGATCATGCACCGTCATACAAGGTGCATTCCACGGAGCTTGTTCAATGCCCGGCCTGTTATATTTATAGTTCTTATTAATTAATTCGCGATGATAATCCCTAACTCCAGTTGTTTCGATATAAACCTTTGCACCAGGGCAGCAATCACCGTGGTGCTCTGTTAAGTGAAAAATGATCTCATCTTTTGAGACCTGCATGTACAGCGGGGAGTTCTCTCCAAAACGATGTTCCCAATCAATTTTAAAACCAAGCCAATCAATATAAAATTCCATTGTTTTGGCATAGTCAAAAATGCGCATTACAGGTACTACCTTAGTGTCCATAATAGATGAAGTTTTAAAGTTGATTTAGCAATGACAAGTACCTTGCTGAATGGGAGGGCATTTTACGGTTCCATAACTACAATAAACACAGCAATCTCCTTTTAATGGCTTTATAGTTTCCCCGCATTTTTCACATTGGTAAAAATACTGGCAGGCATCTGTAGGCATTGTTTCTATTTTCTTATGTCCGCAGTTCGGACAGGTAATTTCTGATTGCAAAATGATTGCTTCGCTCATAATTATTTCTTTTTACAGCAAGATTCTTCATCATTGCCTTTATTGCAGCTTGAATCTTTATTCAGTTTATCAAGAGGATTTGTTGCCATGTAAAGCTCAAAAATTTTGGTAGCCCTTTCCTGGCCTACAACTTGAGCGGCAGTAGCAAATATATTGTTTTTGAAATTTTCCATTATATCGTTACTACGCAGCTCTTCAGCAGTTCTGGTTTTAGTCAGCTCCAGTTTCAGGTAGCTTTCTATTTTATTTCTTAAGATATCTGCCTCGTTACTGCTTACCAACTTTTTGTCCAGTGCAAAAGTTATAGCATCCCTTGCAATAACACCTGCTTCTTCGGTGCTTAATTTATCTACATCTGCACCACGATACCATTTACCTGGCTCACGGAAGGCAGTAGCTATTCTTGCTGCTTCCTGATCACTTAACCTTTTGAAATCAAGGCTGTATTTTACAAAAATTGGTTTGGCAACTTCGTCGGTCTTTTCTGCGTTTTTCCATACTATAGCGTACACCGTACCGGCACGGTTGAGCCATGCTTCTTTAATGGAAGGGTTCTGCTCCATTTCCAGCAGTACGGGTTTTGACCGGGTACCACAGCCTATTTCAGGAGCAGCAGTACAAACTAAAGGCACTTCATAAAAAGTAATAACTTCTTCAGTTGTATGGGAATTTTTGGCCGTCCCATCGGAACAGGACAGGTTTGCTAATGCGAAAATCGCAAACAATAAGAGGATGATGTTTTTCATAGCAGTTTATTTTTGGAGTTTTATATCGACTACCTTATAACCAGTTGAATTAATTGCTTTTTTTATCTGCTCCACATCGGTTTGATTCATATCAAATTGGGCTTCGGCTACTGCGTTCTCATAAGACACTTCGATCTTTTTAATTCCATTCAGTTT
>JBCNOR010000425.1:0-4961 GCA_039593785.1 Niabella sp.
AAACGAAGCAGGTAGCAGCAAGAGGAGCACAGCTTTCCAGATACGAAGGTTAGCTTAAACAATGATCATGCTCATTGTTTCGGCCTTTAGGCAGTAGTAGCTTTAATGTAAATATTAACCAAAAACAATTGAGCAATGCATCCATTCAAATCCATACAAAAAGAGCAGCTATTCGCGTTCCTAACAACTGTATTCATCCTGTTTTCCGGCTTTCGTTTCTTTGGTCCTATAGCTAAAAAGATATTCATCGAAATCTTCTGGAAATTATATGGTATCATTATTAAAGGGTAGTAATGTTCATCTACACGGTGCGTTGATGTGCTCCGGTACAGATACCGGCTCTTTTGCAACCTGGTAATAACGACACGAATAAGGACGATTACTTTATAGGATCATCAGCTGAAAAGTAGCGACCTGTCATCAACTTCAGCTCTATACAAAAAAGCACGCCTTGCTCTTTATTTTCAGAAAGATCAAATGGCCAATAAGAAGATTGCTCTAAATTGATTTCCACGCTTGCTAACACCCGGTCTTGCAACACTTTTATTGCCTGTAGTTGCTTATCCCTGCTTGTAAGCTCCTTAAATTCACCCCAACAAATTACACTTTGCCATTTCAACATAGATTCAATATGTTCCACCTGGAAGCAGACAGTGGGATTTTCCCGCAAAATTTTTAGTTTTAATCCTTCAGAAGTACGACCAAAAATACGTTCGCTTTCATAAGCATAGCAAATGGGAACAACATAGGTTAAACCGTTAGAATGGCACCCGATGTGACCATAAATTCGGTCATTCAATACATGCTCTATCCCGGCCTTATTTAATTCATGAAGCATAATGTTGAATGATTTGGGGTTATCACTTATTGTTTTCAGAGAACCGGCATCAGCCAGACTGACCCGATCTAAGTTCAGGCATACAAGGCTGTAAATCTTTGTTACAATCAGCCCAACACCCAAACATGTTTTTAATCTACATCATTTCTGGTCAGTACCTATCCCCATATTAACTGACAAGGCCTGACTACCGGGCTAATGTTCGCTTCCCCGAAATAAAAGGGTGCCCGGCGCACCCTTTTGTAACCAGCCTGGCACAAGAGCACGGTCTATAATGGTTCGGCGGGCCGAATGGTATTTTAACTTACCTGAATTGTTTTCCCGGTACCGGTTTTACCATTCTCATTTTTGGGCAGGTGCAGTGTGAGTATACCCTTATCATACTTTCCTTCGATCCCTTCTTTATTTACATCTGGTGGCAGTGTAATTGTACGGGAGAAAGTAGAATAGCTATATTCCCTGCGCCGGTAGTTCTTTTCATTTCCCTCGTTTTCTTTTTCTGACGTAGCGCTGATGGTCAACACATTCTCATTTACCCGGATGTCAAAATCGCTTTTCTCCAGGCCTGGCGCAGCCACCGTTACGATGTATTCATCCTTTTCATCAGATACATTTAAAGCAGGAACTGTATCCTGGTTAAAGATATTGTTCCTTTGAAACCATTCGCTCCATGGAGTAAAGAAATCGTCAGCAACTGCGGGAAATACATTTTTGAGACTGATTAATGATTGTTTGGACATAACTAAGCATTTTAAATGATCAATTTATTGATTGTTGCTATTACCTTATGGGTAAAGCTTCGATTTAAAATTAGTAACAACCTAATAGCCATAACAATGATACAGGTCAGATTGGACAATGATCTTTATTACTCCTGCCCAATAAGAAAATGGCACATCGGGTACTATCGGGCCAGATGATAACAATCAGTGCAGACCATAACCGGTATCATTGGCAAGGGCTGCCCTGACCTGGTAGATTGCAGGAAAATAATTCAAAAATGAAAGCATTAGTATACCACGGACCAGGAAAAAAAACATGGGAAGATAAACCCCAACCAACCATTCTTAAAGCAACCGACGCTATCATTAAGATTACAAAAACAACTATTTGTGGAACCGATCTCCATATACTCAAGGGAGATGTGGCTGATGTTACGGAGGGACGCATACTAGGCCATGAAGGAGTTGGGATTGTAGAAGAAACAGGCGAAGCAGTTACCAGCTTTAAAAAAGGCGACCGTGTTCTTATTTCCTGTATCACCTCCTGTGCCAGGTGCGTTTACTGTAAAAAAGGAATGTATTCACATTGTGTGGATGGAGGATGGATACTGGGTCATTTAATAGACGGCACCCAGGCCGAATTTGTCAGAATTCCTTATGCAGATTCCAGTCTTTACCCTATTCCTGCCGGTAGTGATGAAGACGCGCTGGTTATGCTAAGTGATATATTGCCTACGGGATTTGAATGTGGGGTACTGAACGGAAAAGTGCAACCCGGCAGTACTGTAGCCATTGTAGGGGCAGGTCCCATTGGGTTGGCTGCATTGCTTACGGCACAATTTTATAGCCCTTCGGCAATTATTATGATCGACTCGAATGAGAACCGCCTTTCGATTGCCCTGCAATTTGGCGCTACCCACACTATTAATTACGACCAGGAAAACAGTGTTCAAAAGATCATGGAGTTGACAGGAAACACAGGAGTTGATACGGCCATTGAAGCCGTAGGATTACCTGCCAGTTTTGCACTTTGCCAGTCCATTATTGCCCCGGGCGGCACCATTGCAAATATTGGGGTACACGGCAAAAGCGTTGAATTGCACCTGGAGCAATTATGGTCGCGCAATATTACCATCACTACCCGGTTGGTAGACACGGTTACAACACCCCTGTTATTAAAGACGGTAAGCTCCAAAAAAGTGGACGCTAAAAAACTAATAACGCATTACTTCAGCTTAAATGATATTATAAGCGCTTACGACACTTTTGAAAAAGCAACCGCTACAAAAGCATTGAAAATAATTTTAAATAACGATTTATGAAAAAAGTAATTCTTGTTTGCGATGGCGAAAATTATTCCCACGGCGTATTTGAGTTTATCAAACAAAGTCAACAGCATGAAGCGTTATTCGTCAAAGGGATATTTTTTTCGTCTATCGACATAGTGGCATCTGTTGCCCGTGATTTTTGGGAGGAGAAGGCCGGTATCAATGGTGTAGCTTCGATGGCAGTTGAGCGTTTCGCCAACCAGTGTAAAAATAACAATATCCAATTTGCTATAGAAGAAAGGGATGCCTCCTACTGGAGTAAAGTGTTTTGGCAAAAAGAGTCCAGGTTTGCCGATTATATTATTCTAAGCCAGGCAATGATCGGGAAAGATGTAGATTCAAAACAGCCCAATGCATTTATGCAGGAGCTGTTTCGCTGGGCCGATTGCCCCATCCTGGTTGTTCCTGAAAATATTAAAAAAATAGAGTCTCTTATTGCCACTTACGATGGTTCCCGGGAATGTATGCATGCAATTAAGGAGTTTACCAAAATTTTCCCCCAGTATTGCAACCTGCCTGCAAGCTTTGTTTATGTTAAAGACGAGGACAATGCAGACATCCCACAGTCACAATTGTTAAAAGAGTTTGTCAACATCCATTTTCAAAACGCAGTAATCCAAAAATTACACTGGGACTATCAAAAGCTATTTTCAACCTGGATTGAGTGCCATAAAAACCCGTTGATCATAGCCGGCTCCTACAACCGATCTATTGTTTCTTACCTGCTCGAAACAAGTTTCTCAGATCTGATAATAAAGGATCAGATAGCACCTATCTTTATTGCTCATTAATATGGCTTTATATTAAACAGAATACGACGCAATTGTACAGAATGAAATATCTGATTTGCCAACAGGAAAACCAGGCTTTCAAAGATTTCCAGTTTGGCAACCCCAATAAACAAACCCGTGGTGGCTATTACATGCGATCGCAGGATTAATGGAGCTTTCAGCAAAGATCAATGGAAACCGCTTGTTCTTGCTACTAAAGATATCGCCATGTTTTCAGGATTACAGCAAAATTTTGATATTTCCAAATCACGGGAAGAACCAGGTTTTAATCAAAAGAAGGCTGAGATTGCAGCGAAAGAAGCACTTGACTACCTGATACAACGTAAAATAGTGAAGCGAAGGGTTGGAGGAGCCACTTTAACTCCGGGCTTCTGCATGTATTAGTGTAAGTAGTTCCTCTTTTTGTATCTTACTAATATCTGTAAACCCGTTATTATATTTTTTGAAGCGGCTTCGTTCAACCGGACTCTCCCTTGCTTTAGAATATCCTATTCTAACCAGTCATAAATCTGCAGAACAACTACGTTATGATGATACGTCAAATCAATCTCAGCTATTTGTTACCTTTCGTTTAAAAAAACCTTCACTGTACAAAGCCGGGGCATAGTTATATTTTTTGTAGAAATGCATGGCAATTTCTTTTCAATTTGAAGGAATTTTCGCGCTCGGTATTTGCTAATAAATGTAAAGGCGGGCTATTCACTTAACCATAAAACAATTGGCAAAGACTGATTATATCCTCAGCAGACGATATTTCACATGGTTATCTTTATGTATAGAAGGCAGATGGTGACTCCGGATTTTTCCAAATCAGGGTTTCGACTCTCTTTTTTAATGTCATCAAGAACATCAATATATATATATCACCAACTCTATGTAAGGTCTACCTCGAGCTACTAACAAGTATATTGATTAGTACATACACCCCAGTAATGCCTATGAATACCTGAAGTGCTATCCCCGGTAAGAAACTAAAGATTATTAACCCCAATGCCTGACGGAGATGATATTTTAATAAGCTATTAACAAGAACAACATAAGCGTCAGGGCTGTTTTCAGTCCAAAAAATAATAGGAATATATAAAGGTAAGTTTATCTATATAATCAGTTACTTCATCGAAACTTTAGCTCCACCGATCGAAAATTAGTATTACATATTATTTTATGAAAATATGTTTGCTTAAACATTTTTATACCACGGCCAGGGTGACCTGGTCGAGGATGCTCCGCAGCTGGCTCAGCAGGGCGTCTACCGGCAGCAGGGTGACGGTGGGGAAGGCGC
>JBCNOR010000426.1:0-4958 GCA_039593785.1 Niabella sp.
CGACTCGAAAGAGGCGCCGGCACAAAAAGATTTGTCGCCGCCGCTGCGCAGTACAATAACTTTGGCGCGGTCGTCCGTTCCCACATCGTTAATAGCATGGGCGAGGTCGGTTAATATGGCTCCCGGTAAAGAATTGCTTGCCGGATGATAAAATTCGATTTTGCCGATTCCATTCTCAATGGAGGTATGCACATATCCTTCTGGATGTTTCATAAAGTAACTTAATATTTAAGGCCGTAAAAGTAAAACAAGATTTAAAGAAAACGGACACCTTTTTGGAAGATGCCCGATAGATGGGATTAATAATGTGGTGGATTTATCATTATTTACAATTGCAACATTATTTAGCTACAGAAATTACCACCATTTACTTCAATACTGAAAGTACACTATCTGTCTGATATGGCTCTACGTTATAATAGTTAAATATCTTCTCATTAGCTGTTTCCATTACTGCAATATTTCCTTTGTGATAGGGAAGGCGATCAACCTTATTCGCTGTATCTATCATTACAACTTTACTCAATAACCCGGGATCCAAATTTTCTTTAATCAACAAATTGCTTGAGACTATAAAATGTACTTTGCTTTTCGTCGCCGGTGAGGTTAATAGCTTCACAAACATTTTGATGCAGCCACTACAGCCCTTACTCGAAACAAGAACATAATAACTGGTGTCGCTGGGTATTTTTGTTTCAAAATATTGCTGTAAATAACTATTGAACTGCGTTGTTTCTTTACTATAACGATCCGAATTTTCCTGATGCTTACAGGAGCTGACAAGCATGCTAACTGCTATAATCAGGAAGATGTGATTAAGGTATGTCATAAGCGTCAATTATGGCCGGAGCTCCTTTTCTATTTGCCCCAGACCTGGTAAGAAATAATTTGCTTTTATAGATAACCGGACGGTTATACCAGTATTCGCCCGATAGCCCGCAATATAATTTCCGGATCACGGAAAAGTTTGCAGCATCAATTATATAAAGTATCACAGGATGATCCTCATACGTAGCCAGCAAACCATCTTTCATTACTGGCGGAATTGCCAGTCTGCGAAAGAGGTAAAATCTCTTTTTGTCTTTATCAAAAGAAAGCCCTGAATAATCATCATTCTTCAGCTCGTATTCTTGTGTATAAGAAAAATTCATAGCTATATCCGGATTATCGGAATAGGGGAATAGTTTATTAACCGGCAGTCCCTTCACTTTATATTTTTGTATGTTGTTGGTATAAACGTTTTCAACGGTTATTTCCGGCTTTATGCGAAAGATATAAGCTATGTTAGAATCATCAAGACGTATAAAGCGGTAATAAGTCTCATGATAGTAATGATCAATATACTCCCGGGGAAAGGTGCCTGCTTTATTCCTGACGCTGATATTGTTTCCTTCAAGATGCATGAGCCATACAGGCTTGTCTTTTATCCCTTTTATGCGGTCCTCCTTTTTTGAACCATTCAGATAAGGCAGCATATAAAGGGGCATATCCATGTTCTTATTGACTACAAGGTCGGAGCTTAAAGGGAATGGAGTCAAAGCACAGCCTAGTTCTTTACTGCTATCCGCCAAATGGTAGGAATGTAATAAGCGACCTGTAATATCAAAGCGATATAGCGTATGTTCATCTTCCTTAATAACAAAAACCTGGCTGTCTTTAACATAGCAATTCATTCTTTTGCGGTCAGGATTTTGCTTAGCAAAATTGATAGTGAGGGCAATATTTTTACGATCAATATTATACAGGAATAATTTTTGATCGGCATAAAAAGAGAGCTGAAAAGAAGACCACATGCTTTCATTCGCAATATTGAAATGGTAAGGCCGGTTTTTACCTCCTTCATTAATAACAATACTATCGTAAAAAAAACGTGTCAGGCTGTCTGCTCCTGCTAATGTTTCTTTAATATGCAAGCGATAGTGTTCAAAACTATCGCTGCTGTCAATACCATCGGTGGCAGTATCGGCGCTATTGTTACAAGCAACAGCCATCATAATGATGGCTGCGCTAATGAAGCAGATCGGATTGAGCGTCATACTACTTTGTGGTTATAAATGGAATAACAAGAGCAGGTTTTACATATGCCTCTTTCAACGATTTATCCTTTGTGGCCACAAAAATGAAATATTTATCAGCTTTCTTATTGTATCCGATAGCTGTATTAAACTGGCCGGAGTAAAGCATCGAGCGCTGAGTAGCTGTAAGATCAGGGAATAAAACAGCATAGAAGGTGGCATTGTCCAGGCGATCCAGCTGCTCCTGGTTCTGAATACCCAACTCTTTAAAATGAGATAAGAAACCACCTTTAAATTCCGGGGTTCTGAATATCGGAGCGTTCGGGGTTTTACAACTCCACTCTATATAAACAGGCCCTATATGTAAACCACCATGCCCTTCGCAATCATCCCACCACCATAACCACTCATGGTCTTCAACAATTACATCGCTTGGCGCACAATTTTGGGGCTGGTTTATACAACCATCCGGATTCTGATTTGGATCCCATTTTCTCATTGCGCCTCCCTGCATGGTTACATAGGGCGCGCCATTATCGGATACGATATTTGATCTGTTCGCTGTGGTTTTGTCCTTGTCGCAAGAGGCTAATGCCAAGCCACTAAGAACAATTAAACAGGCTTTTTTCATAAAAATTGATTTTTCTGAAGATTGATTCAAGCAATATTGCGCCGCGCAATATGGAGCATATATTTTTTACAAACAAAAAACAAATCAAATATTTCATTTTCACATAAGAATAATAATTGAAAATTTGAACTATTCATTAGCAATAACGATACCAAGATGAAAGAGACTTTGACCTTATGCTATTACTCCCCTAAATCAATTTTAAGACTATCCATCTCATTAGCTTGATAATTCTTGATGGAAAATACTTCGTTATTATAAACCTTAACGACACCTATGTTATCCACTCCGAAATAATACTTCCCAAAAATGCCCTGGCTATCCACAAATACATTATCGTTGTCAAAAGCAATGTCATTTACAAAAGACAGCGGTACTATAAATTTTATCTCGTTATTGTTGCACTCTTGTAAAAGCTTTGCGGTGTAACTGCGGCAACCGCCGCAACTTGTGGTGTTCCATACTATGTATTGTACTGTGTCTTTGCTTTGCAGATGAGCCTCGGCAAGTAATTTTTCAATCCGTTTGGCCTCCTTAGTTTTTGATGGCTTCCGCTTGCAGGAAGACAATCCTATAAAGAAGACATTAAGGAATAACAATCCTGTAAAAAAGCATTTTGTCATGATATCGTTGTTTGGATGGATGTGCAGCCATATACAGGCCTTTACAGGTAGTGAATAGATAATAAGTTGCTGAGAAAGTGTTGGCAGGTATAATTATTTCCCTTTTCTGGTTAAGATCATCATCTAAAACAAATAATGAATAGGGCAAATCTTCAAATTTATTCTTTCTGCCATCTTCTTCAATATATTTTCCTTTATGTTGCAAAAGTTGATACACCTGGTGCTGAGCAGCATTATACAGTAATGTTCCGATACCTAACCTTGTTTGCTCCATTTCATATTCTACCAGGTATTTATAATCCTGATTTCTAGAATAATCGTAGGGCTTGTTTGGGATAAAAAAGTTTGTTTTTAGTTTGGCAAACTTGTTTTGCTCAGAAAGAAAATTATGTTGTATCAATGTATCTGTATGGCTATAGCTATACACAGCACTTTGAGCATTAAGAAATACACGTTCAATACTTGTGTAGTAATCCTGATTTTTAAAGTACTCCAGATTTGGATTGTATTTGTACAATAATTTTACAGAATCATTGTAGAGTTTAAAAACTACATCAAAGTTTACTTCCTGGAAAGCTGTATTGGGGCCAGTTCTACCTGATGTCTTAAAAGTTGAAGTGGTACATACCACAGTATCGTTGAAAATGTATAAAGGTTCTGCTGATAAATAGGCGATAAAAACATCATTACCGATCATGTCAATAACAGGCTGAATATTCCATTGCTTTGTAGTATTTTTAGTTACTAAGGTCAGCCGATTATTTTCCTGAACAACATAAACTGAGTCCATGCTAATAGGGAAAAAATCAACATAATTGTGCTTATATCCTGATAAATCTATTGAATCGCATAACTTGCCTTTCTCTATATTATACGTATAGTACATGAAATTTTTATCACGAACAAAGGCAATCAATTCTTCAGGTGCAAATTTCCCGACGCCAATTTCCTTTATCCTTAATTTCTGATGATCACTTTGTGTAATTGGCAGATATAGCGAGTCAACAATGAAATCAGATATAGGCGGCAGGTCTGCATCCTTATTGTGCTTACATCCACAAGGGAATAAGCACAGTGCTACTATAGCACCGTGCTTTAGAGGATTATACTTATTGAACAATGTACGGAACAGCATAGTCAAATTTTTCTGTACTAACCTCTCCTGCTCTTCCTAAAAGATAGGTTGATTTGCCGGCCTTAATAAAAGTATATCTGCCAGATAAAATGGCCGCTTTAGGCTCTGCAAACCATTGGTTATTCCAATCAGGAATATAAATTTTGGCGGTAGCTTCTGTTGCAAACAATTGACTTACTGCAATTGCACCAAGAGAAATAGCGGCATCCAATTGAGCTTGTTGCTTACCCGTGATGACAATATCATCAGGATGACAATTTCCACCGGTTCCTACACAGTTCCAGTCTTTAGTTACTTTTCGATAATGCTTATTATACTGTTCCATAGAGCCAAACCCGGAATGCTTCACAGCGGTAGTTTGTTGGTCAGTGCTTGGAGCTGTACTTTCTTTGGTACAGGAGGCAGCAAGTAGCGTAAGGGCAGCCATAGATAACATGACTTTTTTCATAAGAAATTGATTTTTGAAGATTGTTCATGCAATATTGCGACAGCAAAGATGATTTATGTAAATTGATGTAACAAATATTAAACCAGATATTCTATCTGAATATCAG
>JBCNOR010000427.1:0-4951 GCA_039593785.1 Niabella sp.
GTTTTTGCGGTAACTGTTGTTGCGGCTTAACTTTAATGGTATTTACACAGGTAAATTGTTCAATAGAGCGAAGCTGTCCCGGATTATATTTGGTATCGATATAAATAAAGGCCGGGTCTTTTTCACGGGTTATTTGATAATGCCATACTTTTTGGCCACTGAGTTCACAGTCATTTTCAAGATTATAATTGGTTTTGCGATAGCTTTTTGTGTTATAATCCAAAGCTTTGGAAGCGGGGTAATAGTAGGTGTATAAAGAAGGAAGCACATAGGAATTTTCAAATATTATTGGTGTGTCTCCTGCTGCCTTATGCAGGGCTTCTGCCCACTGTTTCCCGTAGAAAAATGGGTAATAGTGCCGGATTAAAGTAAAAGGCGAATCAGGAACCAAAAAAAGTGCCCTCGCCAAAAGGATGATAATAATATTTGCTATTGCAAACTTCTTTAACAGGCGCTGGTATTTATCCGAGCCGTTTATAATAAGCGCCATAAATAGCGTTATAAACGAGGGCGCCGCTATAAGTGTCCAGTGAGCTTCTACTGTGTTTTTGAAGGATGAGAGCAAAAAGAAAATTAAAGTGCCGGCAAAAATGAACAAATGTGTACGGAGTAGTTGATCTTTAATTTTAAGCCGGTAACAGGTTGCATAAAATAACAATGAAATAAAGGGACCGAAGACCAGTACCTGGCCTAGCAAATAATCGGTGGTATGATGTATTTTATAATGCCGGGCCAGCCGCTCGTTAAGATGGTAACGGAAGCTGGGCCAATCGTGCTGGTATTGCCAGTAAAGATGTGGTAAGAACAAAAGCGTTGTAATCAATACCGTTAGCCAGAAATATCTGTTAAAAAGTAATTTATAATTAGAAAGAACAACGAAAAATATCAATAAAATGCCGTGGTATTTACTGTAAAACATTCCCGTAATACATAGCGCCATTAAGATGCTATTGCCAACACTGTTTTTATTAAGAAAGCTTTTGTACGTTAACAGAAATAGCGAAGCGAAAAACAGGAGCGGCGCATCGGGTGTTGCTATAAAGCTATAAACATTTACCAGAAGCGTTGACGCCGCTATCAGTATATACCATTTGATGTTTTTGAGATAACCGGGTAGGGCTTTATAAATGATCCCGATAGAGAGTGTTGTGATCAATACTGTTCCCAGGCGGGTGAAAAGGCTCCCGTGGCCTAAGCTTTCTCCCGCGCGAATCAATAAAGCCACCATCGGGGGATGGTCAAAGTAACTCCAGTCTATGTTTTGAGACAGGTGCCAGTAATAAGCTTCGTCTCCTTCAAGACCCAGGAAACCGGCTTGTAGCGCATTTATAATAAACCAGCCGAGTATAAAAATATACAGTTTTTGGGTCTCTTTCCGGCGATCCGGCTGATCCATAATACCTGATGTCGTACTCATGTATGCTTGTTGATATTTAATAGCATTCGGAATGCATGCTGTAAAAATCTGGAATTTGCAGCTACATTTGCAAAAAAAAGTATAGAATGGTTAAAAAACCGGCAGATAGTTTGATTGTGATGACAGAACTGGTATTGCCCAACGATACAAATGTTTTTGGAAATTTAATGGGGGGCAGGTTGATGTATTGGATGGATATTGCGGCTGCGCTGTCTGCCCAAAAGCATAGCAATGCGCCTGTAGTTACTGCTTCTGTTGATAACATTTCATTTTTAAATTCCATTAAATTGGGAAATGCGGTGCATATTGAAGCGCGTGTTACCCGTGCATTTAATTCGTCGATGGAAGTGTTTTTGGATGTATGGGGTGAAGACCTGGTAACGCAACAGAAATACCAGAGTAATACGGCGTATTATACTTTTGTTGCTTTAGACGAGCACAGTAAGCCAAAAGCAGCCCAGCCTATAGAGCCGGAAACTGCGGATGATATTGAACGCTATAACGGCGCATTACGCCGACGACAGGTGAGATTAATTTTAGGTGGTAAAATGAAGCCGGACGATGCCAAAGAGTTAAAAGAGCTTTTCGATAAAGGATAATCACTGAATAGGAAGGTTGAATTTTAAATCGTATCTGATGAAAACATTTCGCAGCGATGTTTCAGGGAAAGAGTATCCGGTATCTCAAAAGGTCGCGGGCAGTTCGCTCAACGATAAAATTGTGGATTTAATCCGGCAGGAACGCCCCGATTTTACAATCAACCATTGTTTGTCGGTAACCGAGTTAAAGAACTACAGGGAAAAGTATATTGTTCATCACCTGTCAGCCCAAACCGGGAAAGTAACAGACCTCGCCAAAAACGTTATGGATTCAATTGCCGGGGATACGATACTGGCGGATGCTATTGAGGATGAAAGTAATTCAGATACGACCCTCGGACAAAGAGTTGCAGATAGAGTTGCTACGTTTGGCGGAAGCTGGACCTTTATCATCTCCTTTATTGTTTTTTTACTTTTATGGATAGGGCTTAATGCATTTATACTGCTTAATAAAGGGTTTGATCCTTACCCTTTCATTCTTTTAAATCTTATTTTGTCCTGCCTTGCCGCATTACAGGCGCCGGTAATTATGATGAGTCAAAACCGGCAGGAAGAAAAGGATAGGGAGCGGGCCAAGAAAGATTATATGATCAATCTGAAAGCCGAGTTGGAAATAAAGCTGCTGCATGAAAAAATGGACCGTTTACTGGCTCTGGAAAACAGGCTGACAGACTTACTGGTGAAAACGGAAAATGACACTAACCAGTAATTGAAGGGAGTCGGGCCCTCTTTTTTATTTGAAAAAATATTACCTTACTTGTATATTAATTGAGGCAGGAGCATCTTTTAAATAACGGGTTATGAAAAAGGAAATATTGAAAACCACATTTGTTGCCGGCACTTTAGATATATTGGCTGCATTTGCTCATAATTATGTTACCCGTCAAACACCGCCCGATATTATACTGAGATATATTGCCAGCGGGCTCTTTGGCAAAACTGCATTTTCGGGTGGAAGCCTGTACCCCTTAATAGGGTTATTATGTCATTTCCTGATTGTACTGGCTTGTGTAGTGGTTTACTTTAAATTGTTTCCACGGATATCATTCCTGCAAAGAAACATTTTTTTTAGCGCGCTGTTGATATCGCTTGTAGCCTGGGGCGTTACCACGCTGCTGGTCATTCCATTAAGTAAGATCGGAGCGGCATCGTTTAACCCTGGCGCTGCACTCACCGCTGTAGCTATTTTATATATCTGCATTGGTTTGCCGATCGCTTTTTTTGCCCGAAAATATTTTAAGCAATAGCATGCAAGCCAATACAGGCGCTAAAAAAGGGTGACAGCAAACCGCCATCACCCTATATTACTAAAACCTTTGTCGTAACTAAACGGTTGCCATCAGCGATTTGATTTTTGCCGCATGAGTTTCGCTTACAGGCACTACCGGGAGACGTGCATTAACGGTGCAAAGCCCCATTTCCTGTAAGTATTGTTTTACACCGGCAGGACTTCCTTCTGCAAACAAAGAAGTGATGATATCTGTAAATTTCAGGTGCGCAGGCAATGCTTCCGCGAATTTCCCATCCAGGCAAAGGCGTATCATATCGCCAAACTCTTTTGGATAGGCGTTGGCTACTACCGATATAACTCCTTTTGCTCCCAAAGCAATCATAGGAAGCGCAATAGGATCGTCGCCGCTGATCAGCATAAACTCAGCTGGTTTATATTTCATGATATAATTGAACTGGTCGAAACTGCCTGAAGCTTCCTTGGTGGCAATAATATTTTTACAATCCCTGGCTATTCGTACCGTAGTTTCAGCACTAACGCTTTGCCCGGTACGTCCGGGTACGTTATACATGATGATGGGAAGTGGCGCTGCCGCATCGATAGTTTTATAATGCTGGTACAAGCCTTCCTGCCCGGGTTTATTATAATAAGGGGCTACCGAAAGTATGGCGTCATAGCCATCCAGCTGCATGGTTTGAAAAGCATGAACAACCTCGCGGGTATCATTGCCGCCAATGCCTGCTACCAGGCCAATACGGCCGGCTGCTTTCTCTTTTACAAAATTGAAAAGCTCTTGTTCTTCTTCTCTTGTAAGCGTAGCACTTTCGCCAGTAGTGCCTGCTACAACCAGGTACTCTATTTTATTCTCAATCCAAAAATTGATCAGGTTCTCCAATGTTGGCCAATCAAAATCGCCATTGGCTGTAAAGGGGGTTACTATTGCAATACCGGTGCCGGTAAGTTTTTGTTGTAAAGACATTTTTATTAGAAATTAGATGCTGGATGTTGGCTATCAGGTGCCGGATGTGAAATGATCGTACACCGTATAATTAACATCGTACATAATAGGATGATATTTATTGCACAGTAGAAGTGAGTGACACAAGACCGATGATAGTAGCAGTGGAGCTGAGTACCTTAAAATAATCATATGTTTAGATACAGAACTACCATCACCTATGTTAACTACACTTCTTCCCAGAAGCCCATTTTGCTGAATTTTTCTATACGAGCTTCAACACGCTTCTCAGGTTTCATATTCTTTATTTCTGCAAGACCTGCTAATATTTGCTTCTTTAAATTTTGAGCGGCCAGTTCATAGTCCCAATGTGCTCCGCCATCAGGCTCCGGGATGATACCATCTATGAGGCCAAACTCTTTCATTTTAGTAGAAGTGAGCTTTAATTGTTCTGCCGCTTTCATTTTATAGTCCCAGCTGCGCCAAAGAATAGTACTGCAGTTTTCAGGAGAGATAACAGTATACCAGGTGTTCTCCATCATATATACACGATCGCCTACACCAATACCCAATGCCCCACCACTGGCGCCTTCACCAATGATAACACAAATAACAGGAACTTTTAAGCGCATCATTTCATAAATATTACGCGCAATAGCTTCGCCTTGTCCACGCTCTTCTGCTTCAAGGCCGTCGTGCCGCGCCTGGCGCTGCTCGACGATGGTGAGCCGGCGGTGTTCCGGGTG
>JBCNOR010000428.1:0-4918 GCA_039593785.1 Niabella sp.
GCAGGCGCAGGCGATGCACGAACAGGGCATGCACGGCCTGGTACAGGCGCACGCCCTGGCCGAAGCGCAGCAGCAGTTCGCCGCTGGCGCGCACATGTAAAAACACTCTTTATAGCTTAAAAATCCGATGCATTATCATCCCTTTCTTACCTTCGCCCCGCATGAATCAACGGGAACTTTTTTTACGCCATGTAGCGCAAACGTCAACAGCGCCATTGGCATTGGAAATTACAAAAGCAGAAGGCGCTGTTTTGCGCGATGTAAACGGGAAAGAATATATCGACCTTATTGGCGGCATTAGTGTAGCCAATGTGGGACACCGGCATCCTGAAGTAATCGATGCGATACACCGGCAGCTGGACAGCTATATGCACATTATGGTATACGGCGAGTTTGTTGAAGCCCCCCAGGTGCAATACGCGCATTACCTGGCACAGCATTTACCGGAAAGCCTGAACTCTGTATATTTTACCAATTCCGGTGCAGAAGCAGTAGAAGGAGCTATGAAGCTGGCCAAGCGCGCTACCAACCGAACCCGGATCATTGCCTGCGAAAACTCTTACCACGGGTCTACACAGGGCGCTTTGAGTATTATTGGCAGCGAATATTGGCGCAATGCCTATCGCCCCCTTTTACCGGGCATTCTGCATTTACAATATAATAGCCAGGAATTAATTGATGCTATTGACACGAATACCGCCTGCGTAATACTGGAAACGGTACAGGCAGAGGCCGGCATTATCATACCCAACACAAACTGGTTGCAGGCAGTTAGAAAACGATGCACCGAAACAGGAACCCTGTTAATACTCGATGAAATACAGGCAGGCTTTGGTAGAACAGGTAAACTCTGGGGTTTCGAACATTTTGGTGTAGTACCGGATATTGTATTATTGGGAAAAGCCTTAGGCGGTGGTATGCCCCTGGGCGCTTTTGTGGCAGACAGGGAATTAATGATGCAATTGGCGGACAACCCGGTGCTGGGACATATCACCACATTTGGCGGCCACCCGGTTTGCTGCGCTGCAGGACTGGCAGCCATGCAGGCGCTGACCCATGAAGAAATGATTGATGGTGTAACTCAAAAAGGTGAGCTTTTTAAATCGCTGCTACAACACGAGCAAATAAAAGCGGTGCGTCATATAGGTTTATTAATGGCCGTGGAGTTTGATAGTTTTGAAACCAATAAAAAAGTGATCGATGCCGTAATTGAAACGGGCGCTTTAACCGACTGGTTTTTGTTTGCATCGAACTGTCTGCGTATTTGCCCGCCATTAACCATCAGCGAAGCAGAAATAAGAAAAGCCTGCTCCATTATTATTGAAGTGCTCAACAAAAATTAAGATATTTATACCCAATCGCAATTACACAAAAGAATACAATGGATACAGCAAACAACGAAAAGAAAATGGCAGCGCTGGAAGCTGTAAAAGAAATTAAAGACGGCATGGCTATTGGTTTGGGCACAGGCTCTACCGCTTATTATGCCATACATGCTGTGGCAGAACTCATCAAACAGGGAATGAACCTGAAAACAGTTCCTACTTCCGAGCAAACCAAACAAATGTCTATTGAACTGGGTATTCCAATGGTTGACATCAACAGTATTGAGTCTTTAGATATTACTATTGACGGTGCTGATGAGTTTACCCAAAACCTCGAACTGATCAAAGGTGGCGGTGGTGCGCTTTTAAGAGAGAAGATTGTTGCATCTATCACAAAAAAACAGATCATCATTACTGATAGCTCTAAAATGGTGCACCAGCTAGGTAAATTCAAAGTACCCATTGAAGTAATCCCCATGGCCTGCAGCTATGTAATGCGCCAGCTATCTGCTATTGGTGGCATCGGCCTTGTCCGCAAAAAAGACGATAAAGATTATATCACTGACCAGGGCAACCTGATCATTGATGCAGACTTTGGATTGATTGAACATCCTGCGGTATTGGATGAACAACTGAACAAGATTGTAGGTGTAGTAGAACATGGCTTGTTCATTGGACTGGCTCATAAAGTAATTATGATAAAGGACGGCGAGGCTATCACTTTCTCCGCATAAACATGGAATCAACGAATAAAAACAGGCTGTACTAAGCTCAATGCTTTTGTACAGCCTGTTTAACTTAACACCAACTAATATTATTGCACTGCTTCACTTTTTACAGCAGGTCTCTCTCCATCTTTATACCAGTCTTCAGCATGCATTTGCTTGCCATGACGTTCATTACAAAACCTACCGTTGTGGCGCTTTGCAAAATATTTTTCGCCTGCAAAAGCGTATAAGCTCCCAAAGGTTACTACCGCTGCTAATAATCCTACCAGTATATGTTGTCTTCTTTGTTTCATGGGTACTTCATTTAAAATTTAATAACATTTATTGAGCTGCAGTTGTCTTGTGATGCTGCCCTCCGCATCCATATTGAAAGCGATCTTTGAACTGGGCATACTCTTCATCGGTCATGTTCCTTACCTTATCAGCAAAACGCGTAAAGCGCTCCTGGCGCCTGCTTCCCGGCCCCCAGGCACGGCGCCCAAACAGGCGGAATAACAATCCTACAATAAGAACTACGGTAACTACCCTTAAAACAAAAAAGGGTATAAAGAATAAAGCAGCGCCGATAAGGACGCCTGCTATAATGGGTTTTAAAATACTTCTATTCATAACTATGTTTTTAATTTGTTTACTCATAGAATAACGCGCTGTAATTGTAAATTACTTTAGAGAAAAGCAACTTTCCCTGCGAGTGAACGTTTTTTGCCGGTGAAATTATCTATAAGGCCGGCTGGCAATTATTTAAAATATATCAGCAGAAAAGCAGCTACGATCTATTACTGCAAACAAAAATGCGAAGAGAAACTCCCTTCGCATTTTACTATTTCATCGCCTTAATATTAAGAATGCATCCCACAACGACGCTTCCATGCCTCTTTAAACTTTTCCCTATCCTCCTCGCTCATATTGCGGTACTTGTCTCTTAGCTCGCCTCTCGATCCAAACTTTTTATGGCCCTTGCCACCAAATCCGCTGAATAGTATTTTGCTCAGCACCAGTATACCCATGGCCTGCCAGTAGCTCACCGGCTTTACGGGTAAAACATCTGGCAATACCGCATTCCAAAGCAACATTACAATGGCGCTGAATAAAAAGACAGCGGCTACGCCACAGAGTATCATCAGTATAACCGGCGGCCGCCCACATTTTCTTCTCATGCTCATAAAATATCTTTTAAAAATTACTTAACTCGTTGTACAAATACTGCAAACGTTTACGCAAATGTTGTACCGCATAGCGTTTACGGCTGATGACTGTTTTAATGCTTTCGCCACTTCTATCGGCTATCTCCTGCAGCGTCATATCTTCCAGTTCATTCAAAATAAAGGCTTCCCGTTGCGCTACCGGTAGTTCTTCCAGTGCATCAAATAACGATTCCCAAAAAAGCTCTTTAAAATCTTCCAGCTCGGGGTTATCATTAATGGCCAGCAAAATATCCTTAAAATAAACGTCCCCGTCTTCGCCCTCATACTGGTAGTCCTCAATCAGGTCGGGTTTCTTTTTACGATATTTATCGGTGATCTTATTACGGGCCACGGCAAATAACCAGCCGCTTACTTCTTCAATAGTTTGGGTGGCTGAGGTGTTAGAAAACTGGTACCAAACATCCTGCAAAATATCTTCTGCGTCGGCATCGGTATTTACCTTTCCACGTATGAAGCCAAAAAGCCGCTTACTGTAATTCTTTACAGTATCAACAATATTCTGCTTTTTGTCTTCGGCCATTATCGCTATTCCGTCCGCCATTAAAATAGTAAACGGACGATGGAGGAAATTACTTTAAAATTTCTGAATTATGATTTTCCATTGCATTGCATTGACGCGTGTCGACACGTCAATGGGGCCGGCAGGTTCTTTTTTACCAGCTAAAATGCACCAAATCATCAAAACTCAGCTGTTGCTGCGCTCCCGTTGCCAGGTTTTTCACATTCACTCCCCCGCATTGCATTGACGCGTGTCGACACGCGTCAATGGGGCTGGCAGATACTTTCTTACCAGCTAAAATGCACCAAATCATCAAAACGCACCTGTTGCTGCGTCCCTGTTGCCAGGTTTTTCAAATTCACCACACCCTGCTCCAGCTCCTTACTTCCCAATACGGCTATAAATGGAATGGACTTCTTTTCGGCGTATTTAAACTGCTTATCAAATTTGCTGTTCTCATGAAAGACTTCACAGGCAACGCCCTGACTGCGCAGCGTTTGAGCCAGGTCCATGGCTTTGGCCACTTCGGCTTCACCTAAATTAAAAAACAGGAGTTTCGTCCCGGAAATCACTTCATTTGGAAAAACATCCAGCTCACTCATCACATCGTAAATGCGATCTACACCGAATGAAATACCTACACCCGGAATATTAGGTACGCCAAATAAACCGGTCAGGTCGTCATAACGACCGCCGCCGCCAATGCTGCCCATTTGCACAGCGTTAGCTTTTACTTCAAAGATAGCTCCGGTGTAATAGTTCAGGCCACGGGCAAGGGTGAGATCGAGAAGGAGTTGATTGTTGGCAGTTGTTTGTTGACAGTGTTTTACGATGTATTCCAGCTCCCCGATTCCTTTTAAGCCGGTTTCATTGTCGGCGAAAATGGTTTTTAGTTGCTGTAATTTTTCTTCGTTGCTACCGCCGATATTTAAAAAAGATTCAATAGCCTGAATCTGAGTTTCATTTAAACCTCTGCCCGATAACTCTTCTTTTACTTTTTCTATACCAATCTTATCCAATTTATCAATGGCAATAGTAATGTCGATCATTTTTTCAGCACCACCGCAGATATCGGCAAGCGCAGCCAAAACCTTTCGGTTGTTGATCCGGATTTCTACATCCACTTTCAATTTTTGAAAAACTGTAGCATAGATGTTTACC
>JBCNOR010000429.1:0-4916 GCA_039593785.1 Niabella sp.
GTGCTGGGTATTGCATTGACCATCCTTTTAATTACCTCATTTTCCACTACCGGGCTATGGACATTACTGGCTGTATCGGTGATGGCAGCGCCCATTATACAGGCCATCGGAAGATTTCGTTGCCTGGTACAGGGATGTTGCCACGGCAAGATAAAATTTAGTGGTCCGGGACTTTGCTTTAACCATGAAAAATCGAGGGTTAATAAAATTTCGGGACTACGGGGAAAGCAACTGTACCCTACCCAGCTTTATTCAATAGCCGCCAACCTTGTTATTTTCCTTATCCTGGTGAGATGCGTATACGAGTCCCTGCCGGCCAGTTTTATTACGGGTCTTTACCTGATACTTAACGGAGCATCAAGATTTGTAGAAGAAAGTTTGCGGGGAGAAGCACAAACGCCTTATTTTCTAAATATGCGGGTATACCAGTGGCTGGCGCTGCTATCTATAATTACCGGCGGCATTATTACCTGCATGAACAGTGCTCCCTTACCCCCGGTAAGCTGGATTTCCAGGAACCTGTTGCACGCTACTTTATACGGGTTATTAATAGCTGCGGTATATGGAATGGACTTCCCATCCAGTAATATCAGATTTTCAAGACTCACTCAATAATTCGATTTTCAGAACCGGAAAACAAATATCTTAGCGGCATGCGGTACCCTATATTTCTTTTGCTGACTTTCTTTTTCGCTAACCAGCTGTTGGCCCAAAACAAAACATCTTTTTATATAATCAGCACATCCAAAGTGTATGACATGCCCAGCACAAAAGGCAAAGCTATTGGTGTGTATGCCAGGGGCGGAACAGCCATAGAATTGAAAAAATTCAATAATGGATGGAGCGAGATATTAGTAGAGAATGGAGAAAAAGCCTATATACCTTCCCGGTTCCTGGCTTCAGGCCTCAACGCAAAAGACAACTATGAAAAGGACCCGGATGATTTCGTTTTGCCAGGCGAACCCGATGCGGAGTATGGAAGTCCGCATTTATTTATAATAGCTGCAAGTGTGAAAGCCAGGGCCATATTTGCAAAAAATAAACCGGTGGCCAGGGTTTACCACACCAATGAGCCGGTGGGTGTTGCCTACCTCCCTTATGATTCGAACCAATTAGTAAAGATCGGCGGAGGTGCCTTTGCAGGTGACCGCTCCGGCTGGCTTTTCACACAAAGAAAATTTTTGGGTCGCAAACTGGATTTTGGAAAAACAGTAAGTGAGTATAACACCTTATCCCAAACAGATACGGCTAAAAGAAAAATGCTGGCTGAAAGAATTTATGAGATGAGCTGGCGGGAAAACAAAAGCAATAACTTACAGGGTATACAGGTGTTTCGTAATTACCAGAAAGAGGCAGGCAATAATCAATTATATCAGCAACTGGCCTTTGATGAGTTCCTGCTGAAAGCAACCCAGGGCGCGGGCAAAGAAAACATTTCTGCGTTTGACGCGTCACCGGTAAGGTTTACCATTTCAGGTAAAATGCTTCCCGTGCATTTTTCTGAAAAGGAAGTATTGGACATCCCGCTTTCCCGGAAGATCATTACCAATGGAACCGGATACCCGGAGTGTGGCGTTGAAGTAACCAAAGAATACGCTTTTGATTATTTCAAAGTGTACCATAGTCAAACGGAAAAGCTCACTTATATCCCCGAGATCCGGTTTAATAAAAAAGATATCGCCGTTACCATCGCAGGATTTACCATTGACGGAGAAACTACCGAGGAAGCCTTTTTGAAAAAACTCGGAAAGTTTGTTCACTACGACTGGTTGGAAAAGCCGCATGTATATTATATCAGCGGGGATGGTGACGCATTGGCGCTCACTTTTAAAAATGGTAAGGCAGTATTGTATGAATATTGGTTTTATTGCTGATATCAGCTAATTGTGCGCGTGAAGACACGCGCAGGCCTTAACGTGCGGCGCCGATCTTTCTATTTCCCAGACTTCATAGTAATAAGCAGCAGTTGCCTGAATAATTATCCACTGGTACTCCTTGAATCAAAAACTGAACTGAAGTATTTTCGCTAGCTGCATGTTGGTCATTGCCTCTCACCTGCCGTAGCCTATTCATTAGCTTAGCACTTCCGTCAAAAAGGTGCTGTGCGGTATCCTTAGTTCTCCACCTTGCTGATGAAGGTGTATACAACACTTTATCGCTTATATGCTTTTTATTATAATAAGTAAAAGTATGCTATCTTCATGATCTTAACCGTGTATATGAAAATCCCATTAATTGTCCTCTTATTGATCTTCTGCAACCTGGCTTTTGCGCAAAAAAAATTTTCTCATAAGGAACTGGTTGAAGACTTAGCATTTTTTGGCAACCTTTTAATTAATAATGATCCAATATCAACTATAGAAGAAAAACAGGCCAGCGCAGTTTCTTTGGAAAAAGCGCTTAACAGTTTCGATAAGACGAACCTAACTACTGCAGAATTCATTAAATATTTAAGAAGCCTAAAATCTCTCACCAAATATGACATGCATGCCGGCATATCTTTTACGGACACTATTCCTCCAACAAATTTATTCCCCTTACCCGTATTTGCGATAGACAAGAAATTGTTTGTTAATACAGAGAATGACCTGATACCGTTTGGAAGTAACATTCGCAGCATAAATGGTATTAGCACCGGCGAAATTCTATACCAGCTTACCGGAGGTGATACTACAAATACGTTCAAATTAGATAAGTTGGCGAATGAATTTTTCTACCTGTATTACCTGTTTTTAGGAAACCCTGAGCAGTTTGTTATCGAATACTCTTTAAATAATGGCAGTGACCCTAAAACAGTAACTGTTAAAGGAGTTTCGGTATTTGAATACCTGGAAACGGATGCCAGGAAAATATTTCCGTTACACCGTGATTTTGTGTTTACACAGTATCATCCAGAGATAAGCACTTATTATTTGAGTCTCAACTCTTTTCTCTGGCCCGCTGTTAAGGATAGAAAATTAAACACCGATCCTTTCCGACATTTTTTCGACAGTTTGTTTATCGACATAAAAAATAAACAGGTGCGCAATCTGATAATTGATCTTAGATACAATCCGGGAGGGGAAATAAGCACACCATTCTTACTGTTCTCCTATTTCCTAGATAGCAGCCTATCTATAAAGGGAACTTTCAGGTACCCGGCCAGTATCCCCTTTCAGAACCTGGTTTCCGTTAATAATATACCGATCGCCGATAGCCTAGCCATCGCAACGCTAAATAAGTATCAACAACATAGCGCTATTGAGGGCGAATATGCCAAAGGCGCCACAGTGCAAGAATTATTTCCCAGCCCTCATCAATTCGATGGAAATCTATACGTTCTCATAGGTGGGGCTACTGCTTCTGCATCAGTAGATTTTACAGCATTAATAAAAGCTTACAACAAAGGAATGCTTATCGGGGAAAGTGTTGGCAGCTCCATACACAATACTACTGCGGGCCTCATTCTCACCTATCAGCTACCTCACACCAAATTAGAAATTAATACTCCTATTGTAAGTTTGGATTTTAGTGATGAAATCATTAAAAAACTGCCGGAAAAATATATTAGTCCCGACCTAAAATTCCCAATGGAACTCAGGTACAAATACTTTCTCCAAAAAAAGGATATCGACCTTGAAGAAACACTCCGGCTTATCCGACAAAGACAGTCGGAGGAGAGCAACTGACTAGCTGCGTAACATTTACAGCAATGAATTTTCATCACCCCATTGACACCTGTCCGCACGCGTCCTCCACTTACAGCAACTGATTCGTCTGTTTCACCACTCCCATTACAAACGTGCTTTGCACATGCCCTACATTCTCTACCTGGCTGAGCTTGTTTACATGAAAATCGTAATAGGTTTCCATATCTTCTGTCAATACTTTCAGCAGAAAATCAAATTCGCCTGAAATGCTGTAACACTCCAGTACCTCGTGCATTGCCAATATTGATTTGATAAATTTAGACCCGGCGATCTTGTTATGTTCCCTTAACGATACATGGCAAATTACCATGAGCTTCTTTCCCAGCTTTGCAGCATCCAGAATAGTGGTGTAGTGTGAGATAATACCCGACTGCTCCAGCCGCTTTACCCGCTCGTGCACTGGCGTAGTGCTTAAATGTACGGCGTCGGCAATTTCTTTTACCGTTACCCGCCCGTTTTGCTGCAACATTCTGAGTATGTCCAGGTCCTTGGCATCCAGCGTTACCGACAAACCAGTTGGTTTTTCTTTTGTATATTTATTTACCGCCATAAAACAGCATTTTATGCTATCAAAGATAATTTATAAACCATTTTATCCTTAAATATTAATTTTAACCTATTATTTTATCCTGTAAACTACCTTTGCATCTCCTGTTCATGGGCCGTGGCCGGCAAACCATGAACTTTATTCATCTCAAATTATAAACTATATATATGTCTACAGTTACAAAAACTCAGATTGACTTCGACCTGAAATACAAGGTTGCTGACATTTCACTGGCTGAATGGGGCCGTAAAGAAATTCGCCTTGCTGAAGCTGAAATGCCCGGCCTGATGAGTATCCGCAGCGAATATGCAGCTTCTCAGCCTTTAAAAGGCGCGCGTATTGCCGGTTGCCTGCACATGACTATTCAAACTGCCGTTTTGATTGAAACGCTGATAGCATTGGGTGCCGAAGTAAAATGGAGCTCCTGCAATATCTTCTCTACACAGGATCATGCTGCTGCTGCGATTGCTGCTGCCGGCATTGGTGTATTTGCCTGGAAAGGCCAAACCCAGGCGGAAGCTGACTGGTGTATTGAGCAAACTTTATTCTTTGGCGCTGCTGATCGTCCTTTGAATATGATTTTAGATGATGGTGGTGACCTGACCAATATGGTTCTGGATACTTACCCCGAACTGGTACAACATGTAAAAGGTATCAGTGAAGAAACTACTACAGGTGTG